>NZ_JBNFNU010000068.1:0-14962 GCF_057364445.1 Xanthobacter sp. BG11Y11_SDJG | reverse complement strand
TTGGCGGCGGGGGCGGTGGCGGCCAAAGGTGCTGCCGGGGGTCGCGGTGCGCGGCGCGCTGGTGCAGATCGGCGACATTGCGGTGGACCGCGCGCGCTGGGACTGGGAGCAGGTGCCGAACAATCCCTTCTTCTGCCCCGATGCCGGCACGGTGCCGCTGTGGGAGGCCGAACTCGACCGCATCCGCAAGGCCGGCTCGTCCATCGGCGCGGTGGTGGAGGTGGTGGCCGAGGGCGTGCCGGCCGGCCTCGGCGCCCCCGTCTACGGCAAGCTCGACGCGGACCTCGCCAGCGCCATGATGAGCATCAACGCGGTGAAGGGCGTGGAGATCGGCGACGGCTTCGCCACCGCAGGCCTCACCGGCGAGGAGAATGCCGACGAGATGCGCCTCGGCAATGAGGGGCGCCCGCATTTCCTCTCCAACCATGCGGGCGGCATCCTCGGCGGCATCTCCACCGGCGCGCCGGTGGTGGTGCGCTTCGCGGTGAAGCCCACCTCCTCCATCCTCACGCCGCGCCGCACGGTGGACCGGCTCGGCCAGGAGACCGAGATCGCCACCAAGGGCCGCCACGACCCGTGCGTCGGCATCCGCGCCGTGCCGGTGGGCGAGGCCATGATGTGGTGCGTGCTGGCCGACCACCTGCTGCGCCACCGCGGCCAGGTGGGCGGCTTCGTGAAATGGCCGTTCGAGGGCTGAGCCAAGATTAAGCTAAGCCAAGGTCAAGCTGAGACAATTTCCGGAAGTCGCGGGAACGCGGGCGCTTCCGGCTCGTTTTCTTCGCATGGCAACCCCACGCGGAGGAGACATCTTCATGCATACCGACGTGCGCGATCCGAACATCAAGGAGACCCATACCCTTGTCGCCAGCGACATGGTGGTGGGCACCTCCGTCTATGACCGCGCGGCGAGCATATCGGCTCGGTGGAGCGGCTGATCCTGGAGAAGGAGAGCGGCCGCGTCTCCTATGCCGTGCTGAGCTTCGGCGGCTTCCTCGGCATCGGCACCGATTACTATCCCGTGCCGTGGTCGATGCTGACCTATGACGAGGGCCTCGGCGGCTTCCGCGTCTCCATCAGCAAGGAGCAGGTGGAGAACGCGCCCAAGTATGGCGCCAACGAGGAGTATGACTGGTCGGCCGAGAACGGCCAGCGCATCCACGATTATTACGGCGTGCCGCCCTACTGGCGCTCCGTGATGTGACGCGGCCCGCTCCGGCGGGATGGTGGGGCGGAGCGGGCCTTGGGCTCGCTCCGCCCTTTTCTTTGCGCCGGGCCTTTTCTTTTCAATGCCTTCCAATGAATTTTATTCATACCGAACGAGTCTTAAATTTCATTGTCGCTGAAAATTGGGTCCGCTATGATTCCGGCATGAAGCTCGCGGACTGGCTCACGGCAACCGGCACCAAGCGCAGCGCCTTCGCGCGGCTGGTGGGGCTGTCGCCGGCCTCCGTCACGGCGCTGTGCAATGACGACCGCGCCTGGATCTCCCGCGAGACCGCCGAGAAGATCGCCGAAGCCACCGGCGGCCAGGTGACGCCGAACGACTTTCTCGGCGTCTCCGTGCCGCCGATCATCCGAGGTTTACCCGTGACCGACACCACCCAGACCCGCGTCCAGTCCGCCATCGAAGCCTTCGCCCGCGGCGAGATCATCGTCGTCACGGACGACGACGACCGGGAGAACGAGGGCGATCTCATCGTCGCCGCCTCGCTGGCGACGCCGGAGAAGATGGCGTTCATCATCCGCAACACCTCGGGCATCGTCTGCACGCCGCTGCCGCCTTCCGAGGCCCGGCGCCTGCGGCTCGATCCCATGGTGTCCAACAACGACGCGCCGATGGGCACCGCCTTCACCATCTCGGTGGACCTGAAGCACGGCACCACCACCGGCATCTCGGCGGAGGAGCGCACCAACACCGTGCGCGCCCTCGCCAACCCCAACATGGGCGCCGCCGACTTCGTGCGGCCGGGCCACGTCTTCCCGCTGATCGCCAAGGAGGGCGGGGTGCTGATCCGCTCCGGCCACACCGAGGCGGCGGTTGACCTGTGCCGGCTCTCGGGCGCGCCGCCGGTGGGCGTGATCGCCGAGCTGGTGAACGACGACGGCACGGTCCAGCGCGGACCGCAGGTCGCCGCCTTCGCGGACAAGCACAACCTGCTGCGCATCTCGGTGGCCGATCTCATCGCCTACCGCCAGGCGCGCGAGAAGCTGGTGACGCGGGCCGCCGACTTCCCGGTGCCCACCTCCGTCGGCGAACTGCACGGCTTCTCCTATGTCACCCCGTTCGACGCGGTGAACCACCTCGCTCTGGTGCACGGGCGCATCGGCGACGGGGAGAAGGTGCTGGTGCGCCTGCACCGCGCCGATCCCATCACCGACGTCTTCACCGGCGGCAAGGTGATCCAGAAGTCGCTGGAGCGCATCCGCGACGAGGGCCGCGGCGTGCTGGTCTATCTGCGCGACGGCACCAGCGGCGTTCCGGTCTCGGCCATGGGTGCGGGCGAGAAGAGCGCCAGCGAGGTGGCGCGCGACCGCCAGTGGCGCGAGGTGGGGCTCGGCGCGCAGATCCTGCGCGACCTCGGCATCCAGTCCATCCGCCTGCTCGCCTCCAAGGCGCGCACCTATGTGGGCCTCGCCGGCTTCGGCATCGAGATCATCGAGACCGAGACGCTGGAGCCGTAAAGTCTTCCGGGGAACCCTTCCGGCCGCGTCACCGTTTCCCCATGAGGCTGGCCCACGCAGGGAGACGCTTCATGAGCCATACGGACCTCGATCGCCTCAAGGCGGACGCCTCCGGCAATACCGGACTTTCGGAGGCGCTGGCGCAGGCGGTGGATGGGTTCTCCGATCCGCGCGAGGCGCTCGACTTCCTCGCCGCGCGGGGCTTCCACATCCCGCCGGAGGACCTCGCGAGCGAGGCCCGCGACGCTCCGGCGGAAGGGGAGGGCGGCTATGGCGCGCTGATGCGCTTCATCGCCGAGCGCCGCCTCGCCTGAGGCGCCGCACCTCACAGATAGCCTGCCTCACAAGATGGTGCCGTGGAGGAACAGCCACGCCACCGAGAAGTAGATGACGATGCCGGTCACGTCGACCAGCGTGGCGATGAAGGGCGCAGAGGCGGTGGCGGGGTCGAAGCCGAGCCGCTTCAGCGCGAACGGCAGCAGCGATCCGGCGAGCGAGCCGAACGTGACGATGCCGATCAGTGCGGCGCCGATGGTCATGGCGAGCAGCTTCCAGTATTCGCCATAGTCGAAGATTCCGGCCTCCTGCCACACGGCGATGCGGATGATGCCGATGACGCCGAGGATGGCGCCGAGCACGATGCCGGTGGGCAGCTCGCGCACCGCCACCCGCCACCAGTCGCGCAGCCTCACCTCGTGCAGCGCCAGCGCGCGGATGATGAGCGAGGTCGCCTGGGAGCCGGAATTGCCGCCCGAGCTCATGACGAGGGGAATGAACAAGGCGAGCACGATCGCCTTCTCCAATTCGTCCGAGAACACCTGCATGGCCGAGGTGGTGAGCATTTCCGACAGGAACAGCACGCACAGCCAGCCGGCGCGCTTCTTGATCATCTGGAAGAAGCCGATGTCGAGATAGGGCACGTCGATCGCTTCCATGCCGCCCATGCGCTGCACGTCCTCGGTCTGCTCGGAGATCATGGCGTCGATCACGTCGTCCACCGTGGCGATGCCGAGCACGTGGCCGGTGGTGTCGACGACGGGCACCGCCAGCAGATCGTATTTCGAAATGGTGCGCGCCACGTCCTCGCGGGTGGCGTTGGGCGCCACCGTGATCGGCGAATACGGCTGGGCGACGCTCAGGATGTTGTCGTCGGGCGCGCCGAAGATGAGGCGGCGCAGGGTGACGACGTTGGTGAGGCGCCGGCTCGCGGGGTCGAGCACATAGATGGCGTAGACGGTCTCGCGGGTGCGCTCCACCTCGCGGATGTGGTCGAGGGTCTGCTTCACGTTCCAGTCGGAGGGCACCGAGACGAACTCGGTGGTCATGAGCGCGCCGGCCGAGTCCTCGGGATAGGTGAGCAGGTGGTCGATCGCTGCGCGCGCGTCGGGCGAGAGGCCCTCGCGCAGAGCCGATTTCTTCGGCTCGTCGATCCACCGCAGCACGTCCGCCGCGCGGTCCGAGGACATGCCTTCGAGGTAGGCGACCGCCTTGTCCTCCGGCAGGGCCTCGATGACCTCGCAGGCGTTGCGGAACATGGGCTGGTCGAGCACCTCGACGCCCCACGCCAGGGGCATGTGGGCGATGACCTCGGTCGCCTCCTCGACAGTCTTGCCGTTGAGGAATTCGACGATGTCGGCGACGTGCTCCCGCCCAAGCCGCGACACGATGGCGGTGGGATCGGCACCCTGGAGCATCCGGTCGGCGGTCATGTGGGGTCTCCCTAATGGCATGGACGGCCGCATCTGGCGAAGCGACGGCCCCGCGCCGCCGGTTCTGCCCAAACATTCACCCCGCTTTGCACCGGCGCGCCGGATGGCGAAGCTTCAGGCTGATATGTCCCAAGGTCATGACAGGATTAACGCAGTCCGCGCCCGTCCGCCGGGCGCGTGGGTGCGGCCGCCGAGGTCTGGCCCGGGCGGCGCCTCTCAGACGGCGCTGAACTCGCCATCCGGCCCCAGCAGCTCGAGCCGGCCCGTGGCGACGCCGAAATAGGCGCCGTGAAGCTTCAGGGAGCCTTCCTCCACGCGCTCCGCGATCCAGGGGAAGCTGCCGAGGTTGGAGAGCGAGAGCTTCACGCAGCAATGCTCACAGAAGCGCTGGCGCTCCTCTTGCGGCAGGTTCGCCTCCTGCGCCATGCGGCGCGCGGGCTCGGCGATCTTCATCCAGTCGGCGACGAAGTCCTCGGCCCCGGGCGGGGCGCCGTCCAAAAGCGCCGTCACGCCGCCGCACTGGGCATGGCCGAGCACCACGAGGTGGTTCACCTTGAGCACCCGGACGGCAAACTCGATGGCGGCGAGGTGCCGTGATAGTTGGCGTCCGGCAGATAGGGCGGCACCAGGTTCGCGACGTTGCGGACGATGAACATCTCGCCGGCCGCATCGAAGATCATCTGCGGATCCACGCGGCTGTCCGAGCAGGCGATGACCATGGTCTGCGGGCTCTGCCCGCGCGCGGCCAGGCGCTCGAAGGTCTGCTTGCGCTCGGGCCAGGCCAGCTCGCGAAACCGTCTGTAGCCGGAGATCAGATCGTCCACGGGGCGTCCCCTTGTTTGCGGCGCAGCAGGAAGGGAAGGTGTTTTTGCCGGCGTCAAGCGGGACCGGGCACGGGGTGTGCACCGGCCGCCGCGGCTCCGGCACAAAAGGCCGCGTGCGAGACTGCACCTTCGCAGTGGTTCCCGTGGATGAGCCGAATTTCTTTCTCCGGTGCGCCGGAACGCCTGGAAAAGCTGAAGCGTTGAGGTTGCATCATGTTTCAGGAGGAAGACACATGCGCGGACTGCTCTTGTGGATCATGGGCGTTCCTCTTTCGGTCATCGTTCTGCTCTATCTCTTCAACGTGCTCTGAGCCGGACGGCGCGAGCGGAAGCGGTCGGTGCGCCGCGCCGCTTCTTCGCTCGTGTGCCTCAATTATGGGCAGCCTTTGAGGAGGGCAGCGCGGAGCTTTCCGGCCTGCTGGCCCCTTTCGGTGTGGGATCGTGCCGTCGCGCGGCGGGGACTCAGCGGCTGAGGTGACCGCCGCCCGACCAGAACGCGGGCGATTGCCCACAATTCAGCGCACCCATTTGCCCACAAAGTGAACGCATAGACTGCGTCGCATCCCTCATTGATAAAAAATTTAGGCATTCTGACGCCCTCGATCCCCGGGGGCGCGCGCGTGCGCGCCGTTTGGGCAGCGTCCGGCCGGAGGGTGCAACCGCGCCGGGCCTGGATTGCGCGCGGGCGGGAATGTTTCGCTGCGTTGCCGCAGGCTGCTGGCACGCGGCTTGCTCACCTCTGCCGCGGGCTGGGTTTCACCCGGCCGCGCAACAGGGGAGAGAGCGCATGCTCGGTTTGCTGGGACAGGCGACCAAGGGAGTGGGGGCGCTTGCCGCCGCCGCCGTCATCGCAGGGACGATGGGGATCGGCGCGGCGAAGGCGCAGGAGACCATCAAGGTCGGCATCCTGCATTCATTGTCGGGCACCATGGCCATCAGCGAGACTACGCTGAAGGACGCGATGCTCATGCTCATCGAGGAGCAGAACAAGAAGGGCGGCCTGCTCGGCAAGAAGCTTGAGGCGGTGGTGGTGGATCCCGCCTCCAACTGGCCGCTGTTCGCCGAGAAGGCGCGCGAGCTGATCACCAAGGACAAGGTGGCGGCGGTGTTCGGCTGCTGGACCTCGGTGTCGCGCAAGTCCGTGCTGCCGGTGTTCAAGGAACTCAACAACATCCTCTTCTACCCGGTGCAGTACGAGGGCGAGGAGAGCGAGCGCAACGTGTTCTACACCGGCGCCGCGCCGAACCAGCAGGCGATTCCGGCGGTGGACTACCTCGCCAATGACGAGAAGGTGCAGCGCTGGGTGCTCGCGGGCACCGACTATGTCTACCCGCGCACCACCAATAAGATCCTGGAAGCCTACCTGAAGTCCCGCGGCGTGAAGGCCGAGGACATCATGATCAACTACACGCCGTTCGGCCATTCCGACTGGCAGACCATCGTCGCCGACATCAAGAAGTTCGGCTCGCAGGGCAAGAAGACCGCCGTGGTCTCCACCATCAACGGTGACGCCAACGTGCCGTTCTACAAGGAGCTGGCGAACCAGGGCATCAAGGCCACCGACATCCCGGTGGTGGCGTTCTCCGTGGGCGAGGAAGAACTCGCCGGCATCGACACCAAGCCTCTGGTGGGCCACCTGGCCGCCTGGAACTACTTCATGTCCATCGATACGCCCGAGAACAAGGCGTTCATCGAGAAGTGGCACGCCTTCACCAAGGACAAGAAGCGCGTCACCAACGACCCCATGGAGGCCCACTATATCGGCTTCAACATGTGGGTGAAGGCGGTGGAGAAGGCCGGCACGACCGATCCGGACAAGGTGATCGCGGCGCTGCCGGGCATCAAGCAGGCCAACCTCACCGGCGGCATCTCCGAGATGCTCCCCAACCACCACATCACCAAGCCCGTCTTCATCGGCGAGATCGAGGGCGACGGCCAGTTCGACGTTGTGTGGAAGACCAAGGACCTGGTGCCGGGCGACGCCTGGTCGGACTTCCTCGACGGCTCCAAGACCCTGGAAGCCGACTGGGTGAAGTACAATTGCGGCAACTACGACAGCGTCCAGAAGAAGTGCCTGGGCGCCGCCGCTGCCAAGTGACGGCGGCGGTGAGGGCCGCGGCGCCGGCCGCGGCCTGACGGCGCGACGACATCCCGTGGCGGTACCGCCACCCGTTTGGTCCGAAGGCCCGGCATGACCGGCTTGATCCGAACTCCCGCCGCGCCGCCGCGCGGCGGGGGCCGGTTTCCCGGAAGGGCGTGCCGCTCGGCAGGTCCGCGTCCCGCCGCCGCTCCGGCGGCAGCTCCCCCGCTGCGCGATCAAGGACGCCCGATAGCCCATGAAGATGCTGCCCATGCTGCTGCTGCCCGAAGGAATGTTCCCTCAGCTTCGCCGACACCTGCTCCTGTTGCCGCTTCTCCTTCCGGCCCTCCTTCTCCTCATCGGCGCCTTTGGCCTCCCCGCCCGCGCGCAGGGCACCGACCTCGCGCCCATCGTCGCGAAGTTCGCCAATGACAGCTATGGCGACACTGCGGACGCGCTCGCCGCCCTCTCCGCCACCGGAACGGACCAGGCGGCCGCCATCGTCGCGGCGCTCGGCGAGGGACGGCTGGTGTTCGATCCCGTCAGCAAGGCGGTGTTCATCCGCGCGCCCTCCGGCGCCGTCACCGATGCGGCCACCGGCGCCGCCGTCGCCAGCCCGCCCGCCGGCCTGACCGCGGTGCGCGCCAACAACCGGGTGCGCCGCGCTATCGAGGCAGCCTCCGGCGCGCTCTCGCTGCTCAATCCCGACGCCGGCAAGCGCCGCGCCGCCGCCGCCGCGGTGTTCAAGTCTCGCGATGCCGCCGCGCTGGAGACGCTCGACACCGCGATCGCCCGGGAACAGGTGCCGGACGTGAAGGCGGCCTTCGAGGACGCCCGCGCCGCCATTCTGATCAATGCGCCGACCGCCTCCGAGGCCGACCGCCTCGCCGCGGTGAAGCGCATCGCCGCCCGGGGCGACCAGGAATCCCTCGGCATGCTGCGCGCCGTGCCGGCGGACGCGCCGGCGCCCGTGAAGGCGGCGGCCGCGGCGGGCATCGCCGCGGTGGAGCGCAACCTCGCCTTCTGGAACGTGGCGCAGAACGTCTGGTACGGCCTCTCGCTCGGCTCGGTGCTGCTGCTCGCCGCCATCGGCCTCGCCATCACCTTCGGCGTCATGGGCGTCATCAACATGGCCCATGGCGAGATGGTGATGCTCGGTGCCTACACCACCTTCGTGGTGCAGGAGATCATCCGCAATTCGGCGCCCTTTCTGTTCGACTGGTCGCTCGCCATCGCGCTGCCGCTCGCCTTCGTCTTCACCGGCCTCGTCGGCATCCTCATCGAGCGCACGGTGATCCGCTTCCTCTACGGCCGGCGCTGGAAACCCTGCTCGCCACCTGGGGCGTCTCGCTGATCCTGCAGCAGGCGGTGCGCACGTGTTCGGCCCCACCAACCAGGAGGTGGGCGCGCCCTCCTGGATGAGCGGCGCGTTCCAGGTGGGGCAGATGTCCATCACCTACAACCGTCTGTGGATCATCGTCTTCTCGCTGATGGTCTTCTTCGCTTTGCTCTTGATCTTGAAGCGCACCTCGCTCGGCCTCTATGTGCGGGCGGTGACGCAGAACCGGCGCATGGCGGCGGCCATGGGCATCCGCACCGGGCGCATCGACGCGCTCACCTTCGGCCTCGGCTCTGGTATTGCCGGCATCGCCGGGGTGGCGCTCTCGCAGATCGACAATGTGAGCCCCAATCTCGGCCAGGGCTACATCATCGACAGCTTCATGGTGGTGGTGTTCGGCGGGGTGGGGAACCTCTGGGGCACGCTGGTGGGCGCCTTCACGCTGGGCGTCGCCAACAAGCTCCTGGAGCCGGTGGCCGGCGCGGTGCTGGGCAAGATCCTGCTGCTCGTCTTCATCATCCTGTTCATCCAGAAGCGCCCGCGCGGCCTGTTCGCGCTCAAGGGCCGGGCGGTGGAATCGTGAGGGCGGCACATCCTTCCCGCCGCGCCGGCACCCCTCACCCTGGCCCTCTCCCACAGGGGGAGAGGGGACGCGAACGTCTCGGCCGGCGCCAGTGATGCCGCTTTTGCTCCTCCCCTCTCCCCTCGTGGGAGAGGGGTTGGGGGTGAGGGGGCGCGCCTCGCCCATGACGCTTCCCGAAGTGTGACCAACGCAGAAGGGAGCATCCGCATATGACCGGCGTGCGCATCATCGACCGCACCGGCTGGGTGTTCCTCCTGGTGCTGCTGGCCGTGGCGGTGCTGGTGCCGGTGCTGAACCTCGTGGTTCCGCCCGGCAATCCGTTCCACGTGCCGGACTATATGATCCCGCTGCTGGGCAAGTATCTCGCCTTCGCGCTGCTGGCGGTCTCGGTGGACCTGGTGTGGGGCTATTGCGGCGTGCTCTCGCTCGGCCACGGCGCCTTCTTCGCGCTCGGCGGCTACGCCATGGGCATGTACCTGATGCGCCAGATCGGCTCGCGCGGGGTGTACGGGAACCCGGTGCTGCCGGACTTCATGGTGTTCCTGAACTACAAGGAGCTGCCCTGGTTCTGGTGGGGCTTCGACATGTTCCCCTACGCCATGCTGATGGTGGTGCTGGTGCCGGGGGCGCTCGCCTTCGTGTTCGGCTGGTTCGCCTTCCGCTCGCGGGTGACCGGCGTTTATCTCTCCATCATCACCCAGGCCATGACGTTCGCGCTCATGCTCGCCTTCTTCCGCAACGACATGGGCTTCGGCGGCAATAACGGCCTCACCGATTTCAAGGACATCCTCGGCTTCCCGGTGCAGGCGGCCTCCACCCGCATGGCGCTGTTCCTCGCCACCGTGGCGGCGCTCGCCGGCGGCTATCTCCTGTGCCGGGCGGTGGTCACCTCCAAATACGGCAAGGTGCTGGTGGCGGTGCGCGACGCGGAGAGCCGCACCCGGTTCCTGGGCTACCGGGTGGAGAACTACAAGCTCGTCGCCTGGGTGCTTTCGGCCATGCTGGCCGGCGTCGCCGGGGCGCTCTACGTGCCGCAGGTGGGCATCATCAACCCGTCCGAATTCGCCCCCGCCCAGTCCATCGAGATGGTCATCTGGGTGGCGGTCGGCGGGCGCGGCACGCTGGTGGGCGCGGCGCTCGGCGCGGTGATCGTCAACGCCGGCAAGACCTGGTTCACCGGTGCCTTGCCGGAGGCCTGGCTCTATGCGCTCGGCGCGCTGTTCGTGGTGGTGACGCTGTTCCTGCCCAAGGGCGTGCTCGGCCTGTGGTCCAGCATCTGGGCGCGCCGCAAGGCGGCGGCCGACCCGCCCGTCCCCCGTCCCGAGCCGGCGGAGTGAGCGCCATGGCCTCTCCCCATCTGCCCGTCTCCTCGTCCGACCCTTTTGCGGTGAAATCGCCCGGCGTCTATTCGCTGGAGGCGGACCTCGCCGCGGTGGCGCGGGTCGAGACCTATGCGCGCGATCCGCTCGCCGTGACACCCGCGCTGCTCTATCTCGACAACATCACCGTCTCGTTCGACGGCTTCCGGGCGCTGAACGCCCTGTCGCTCGCCATCGACGAGGCGGAGATGCGCGCCATCATCGGCCCCAACGGCGCCGGCAAGACCACCATGATGGACGTCATCACTGGCAAGACGCGGCCCAACCAGGGCGTCGCCTTGTTCGCCGGCGTCAACGATTTGACCCGCCTCGACGAGGCGGCCATCGCCCAGCTCGGCATCGGCCGCAAGTTCCAGACACCCACCGTGTTCGACATGCACACGGTGGAGGACAACCTGCTGCTCGCCATCAAGGAGAGCCGCGCGCCGTTCGCCAACTTCTACTGGCAGCGCACGCCGTTCGAGCGCGAGCGCACGGATGAGCTTCTGGAGCGCATCCGCATGACCGACCAGAGGAAGCGCAGCGCCTCCGAGCTGTCCCACGGCCAGAAGCAGTGGCTGGAGATCGGCATGCTGCTGGCCCAGGAGCCGCGTTTGCTCCTGGTGGACGAGCCGGCCGCCGGCATGACCGACCAGGAGACCGCGGACACGGCGGTGCTGCTGAAGGAGATCGCCAAGACCCGCGCGGTGGTGGTGGTGGAGCACGACATGCAGTTCGTGCGCGACCTCGACGTGAAGGTCACGGTGCTGCACGAGGGCTCGGTGCTGGCCGAGGGCTCGCTCGACCAGGTGAGCGCCAACGAGCGCGTCATCGAAGTCTATCTCGGGAGGTGAGGGATGGCCTGTCCCCATGTCGCCGTTCCCCGGACAAGCGACGGCGCAGCCGGAGCGCCGATCCGGGGTCCAGGAGAGAATGCGGCGCAGTCGGCCAGATCGTCTGCCGCCTCCGGTCATGCCGCCTTCGGCGACGTCTTTGCGCGGGGGCCCCCGGGCGTCGTGCGCTGACGCTCCCGTCGGCCGGGCACGCCGGCCCTGCGGCGAGGAGAGTGCCCCATGCTGAAAGTCGAGAACCTCGACCTCTATTACGGCGCCGCCCAAATCCTGAAGAAGGTGTCGGTGGAGGCGAAGACCGGCGAGGTGACCTGCGTGCTCGGGCGCAACGGCGTCGGCAAGACCTCGCTGCTGCGCGCCATCGTCGGCCAGCGGCCCATCGCCGGCGGCTCGATCGTGCTCGATGGCAAGGACATCTCCCGCCTGCCCACGGTGGAGCGCGCCGCGCTCGGCATCGGCTTCGTGCCGCAGGGGCGCGAGGTGTTCCCGCTCCTGACCGTGAAGGAGAACCTGGAGACCGGTTTCGCCCGCCTGCCGTCGAAGGAAAAATACGTGCCGGAGGAGGTGTTCCAGCTCTTCCCGGTGCTCAATTCCATGCTGAAGCGGCGCGGCGGAGACCTCTCCGGCGGCCAGCAGCAGCAGCTCGCCATCGGCCGCGCGCTCACCACCCGGCCGCGCCTGCTGGTGCTGGACGAGCCGACCGAGGGCATCCAACCCTCGATCATCAAGGACATCGGCCGCGCCATCGCCTATCTGCGCGACCGGGGCGACATGGCCATCGTGCTGGTGGAGCAATATTTCGACTTCGCCCGGGACCTCGCCGACAGCTTCATCCTGATGGAGCGCGGCGAGGTGGTGGCGAAGGGCGACAAGAGCGGCCTCGACGGCGACGAGGTGCGCCGCCTGATGGCGATCTGAGGGGGGCGGCGCAGCGCCTCCGGGCCGGGTGCCCATGGCGCGACGGCGCGTCCTGTTCTAGTCCTTAGGCCGAACCGCCGGCCGCGCCGGCCCGGAACCGCCGAAGGACAATGCCATGAATCGCGCCATCGCCGTGGTCCGCCGCCCCGCCGTCAAGGACGAGCGGGTCGCGGACGAAGCGGTCCTCGATCACCGTGCCCGCTACGGCCGCAGCTTCGCCTTCACGACCGCCGGCGGTCTCGCCGTCGCGCTCGACCTCGACAAGGCGGCGCTGCTGGACGGAGGGCGACGCGGTGAAGCTGGAGGACGGCCGCCGTGGTCGCGCGTCCGGGCCGCGCCGAGGATTTGCTGGAGGTGACGTCGCCGAGCCCGGCGCGGCTGCTGCGGGCGGCGTGGCAACTCGGCGGCGGGCATGTCCCTGTGGAGATCACCGAGAGTGCGCTCTATGTGGCCGCCGCCCCCGCGATTGCGGAACTGGCGCGCGGCCTCGGCGTCGCGATGGTGCAGGTGCGGCGCCCATTCCGCCCCGAGAAGGGCGCCTTCGAGGCCACCGAGGCGCATGCCCACGGCCACCACGATCATGGCCACCACGATCACGGCCGCCACGATCATGGGGATCATGGGCACGCGCATCACGGGCACGCGCA
This sequence comes from Xanthobacter sp. BG11Y11_SDJG, assembly GCF_057364445.1. Classification (NCBI taxonomy): domain Bacteria; kingdom Pseudomonadati; phylum Pseudomonadota; class Alphaproteobacteria; order Hyphomicrobiales; family Xanthobacteraceae; genus Xanthobacter; species Xanthobacter sp. BG11Y11_SDJG. The sequence continues at coordinate 1,971 of NZ_JBNFNU010000068.1, read as the reverse complement.
TCATGGCCACGAGCATCATGGCCACGCGCATCACGGGCATGAGCATCACGCCCACGGCGCCGCGTGCGGGTGCGGGCACGATCATGGCCAAGCAACCGACCATGGTCACGGCCATTCCCATGACCATGCCCACGACCACGGTGCGCACGGCCACAAGCACGGCTGAGGGCGCGGCGGCGCGGATCGTCGTCAGGGCCAAGCGGGTCCCGGCCATCCACGCCCGGCGACCTGGCGCGTGCGCCGGCGACCTCGTGTGCTTGGCAGGGCGCACAGGCCCGGCATGAGGCCGGGCAGGACCGCAACGAAAGGTCTCGCGCGTGTCGGATGACATGGCCTGACCCCATGTCGTCCAGGGCGACAGCCCTGCACCGCCGCTGCAGCCGCGCCTCGCGCCGACGCCGCCTACCCCTGGAGGGGCGACGGCGCGGGCGCGCGTTCTACTTCTTGCAGGCGGCCTCGAATTCCGCCACCGCCGCGGTGGCGCCGTCGAGCGTGATCTGGCGCTTGGCGCCCTTGGTCTCGATGGTGAGCAGCTTGCCGCCCTTCGCCAGGGCCTTCAGGTCTGCCATCTTGCCCTTGGCCTCAACGTTGATCGCGCCGCCGTCACCGTCCGCCACCGCCTTGCCGGTGAAGGTGCGGCTCACCGAGCCGGCGGTGAGGATGGCGCGGGCGGCGGCGTCCTTGGCGAGGCCCTTGGTGCCGATCATGGGCTGGACGATGATCTCCTCCGAGCCCTTGTCGCACAGGAAGAAGATGGCCACCTCCTCGGTGTCCGGCACACCGAACACCAGGGCGCCGCCCTGGTCGGTCTGGGAGGCGTGCCAGGTCATCTTCTGCTGGGCCGCTGCCGGTACGGTGAAAGCGAGCAGGGCCAGGAGCGGGAAAAGCAGGCGGGACATTGGGTGTTTTCCTCTGATGCGCACGGCAGCGCGGGCGAGCGCCCGACACGCGGCTCCTAAATGGCATTGAGGCGCATATTATGGCGCCCGGCCGGCGGGAGCAGCGCCCAGCGGCAGCGCCATCCACAGCCGATCGCGGGGTCAGGATGTGCCGAGGCAGGCACGCCGGAAGTCCGCGAGCTTCGCCTTGGCGCCGGCGAGAGGGATGGATTCCCGGATGCCGTCCATGGAGACGGTGAGCTGATCGCCGGAGGCGAACAGGTCCAGGACATGCGCCTCCAGCGTCACCGCCGCCTCGACCACCAGCCGGTCGCCGGTGCCGCGGAAGGCGGTGGCGGCGAGCTGCATGCGCCGCTTGCCCGCGGCGAGCGAGACCGCGACGCCGTCGCCGGCCCGCACATGGCCGGCCGGCACATCGACGGTGAACTGGAGCAGAGCCGCCGCCGGCTGGCAGGCGACCGCGAACAGCGGATCGGGAGCGCGGGATGAACCATAGCGCAGCACGAACGAATCATCCGCCTTGACGATGGCCCAGGCGCGCGCGTCGGCGGCCGCAGGCTTTCCCGCCGGATTGGCGGGCGCAGCGGCGGCGGGGACGAGCGAAGCCGAAAGCAGGAGCAGGCCGAGAAGGAAGGCGGGGTGCATGGGGGTCTCCAGCCGAACACGAACGGGTTTCGGCCACATCCGGTTCCACCGGGGGCCGTCCCGCTGGATGCCAAAGCGCGTGCCGGATCGGTCAAGGCGACCTCACCGGCTGCGGCCCTGGTTGGGATACGCAGGCAAAGCGGGCACGGACCAGGGCATCCTCCCCACGGGAGCCGGCGGTCCGCATGCGGGGTGGTACCACGCCGACGCCCGGACGGGAATCGGCAGGCGGTTCGGGTCCCCGCCCGCTTCGCATATCACGGCGCGGCCGGTCCCGCGACGGGCCTCATGGCGGCGCGGCTTCCCGTTGTCCGCAGGCGGTGCGCATTGGGCGCGGTGCGACCGGGATTGCCGCGGCGCCCCGGGCGTGGCATCTCCAGGCGATGACGCGCGCTTGCCCCCCCTTCCCCCTGGAGATGCCGGCACG
>NZ_JBNFNU010000067.1:0-15063 GCF_057364445.1 Xanthobacter sp. BG11Y11_SDJG | reverse complement strand
TATCTCGACGCCGCGCGCCGCGCCGGCCGTGTTCGAGGTCGCTGGCGCGGCTTGGCGCGCAGGTCTGGATGACCGGCGCCGACCCCGCCGCCTTCGCGGCGCTGGAGGCGGCGGAGCGGTTCACCGTCAGCCCCGGGCGGATCGCGCGGGAGGCATAGGGGGAGCGTCGGCAACCCCGCAGGCGCCCCCTCCGCCTTGTTCCGTGGCTCGCACGCTCCGTGCGCCGACGACATTCGGCCGCCTCGCACCGTCGCCCTCCGGCTTGACCGGAGGGCCCATGGCCGGGCTCAGGAGCTATCCGCGGGGCATGGATGCTCCGGTCAAGCCGGAGCATGACGGCCTGTGGGTGCCGCTCGCCTGCACGGGCAAGTGCGGGTGGCGCGCTCGTTCCTCTGTCGGCGCCGCGCCCGCTTTGGCAGCCTCACATTTCCGCGATGTTCATTCGGGAAATCCTGTGGCGCCCGCGCCACCTGCGGGCCGGCGTCGGGTGCTACGACATTTCGCATCTGCGAAGGCGGCACCGGTCGCGCTTTGCGGCGTTAACCTTAACGCCACCCAAACCCGCTTCAATGCGCAGAGACGGGCGGCCTTCTGCCGCCGGCGTGCGTTGTGCGCGCAATGGCAAACCCGGAGTTCAGTTGGGCACCATGGCCAGCGATGATCCCATAACCTCCTCGCGCCTTTCCCGCCGCCTGTTCATGCTCGGCGCGCCGCTGGCGCTCGCCGCATGCCAGACCACGCAGCCGTCGGCGCGGGGGCCGGTCTATTCGTCCTATCTGATGAGCATGTACGGGCCGGTCGAGGGCGAGCCCCATCCGGTGGACGCGGTGGACCTCGACGAGGTCGACCCGCAGTTCCTGCGCCAGGAAGTGGACTATTCCGGCGGCTACGCGCCCGGCACCATCGTGGTGGATATCGACAAGCGCTATCTCTATCTGGTCCAGCGGGGCGGCCGCGCCATACGCTACGGGGTGGGCGTCGGCAAGCAGGGCTATTCTTTCAAGGGCTGGGCCACCATCCGCCGCAAGGAGAAGTGGCCGGACTGGACGCCGACCGCCAACATGATCCGGCTCCAGCCCGAGCGCTACGGCCCCTATGCCGGCGGCCTGCCCGGCGGCGAGGACAACCCGCTCGGCCCGCGCGCGCTCTATCTCTATGACGGCGACCGGGACACCATGTTCCGCATCCACGGCACCATCGAGCCATGGAGCATCGGCAAGCAGGTGTCGTCCGGCTGCATCCGCCTGCTCAACCAGGACATCATCGACCTCTACGAGCGCGTGCCGCTGGGCACGCGGGTGATGGTGGTGGGCAGCGGCAGCGCCGGCGCCTGACGGCCGCCGCGACCCGGGCGCACGCCGGGCGCGTAGGCTCCCGGAGTTGCGCGCTGGACAAGCCTTCCGGCTAATGATGAGCTTGAGCCAACCACAAGGCTCCGAGCGCGCGCCGCCGGAAGGGAGAGATGGTCCAGGCCTCCGTCGTCATCTTCGCGGCCCTCGGCTATATCGGGCTGCTGTTCGCCATTGCGAGCTTCGGAGACCGCATCCGGCCCGCATCGGCGCGGCGCGCCCCGCGCCCGCTGATCTACTCGCTCTCGCTGGCGGTCTACTGCACGTCCTGGACCTTCTTCGGCTCGGTGGGCTTCGCCACCACCCACGGCTTCGACTTCCTCACCATCTATCTCGGCCCGGTCATCGTCATGACCGTGGGCGCGCCGGTGTTCCTGCGCATCGTACGGCTCGCCAAAGCGCATAACATCACCTCGGTGGCCGACTTCATCGCCGCGCGCTATGGCAAGAACCAGGGCATCGCCGCTTTGGTGGCGCTGGTCGCCATCGTCGGCGCCATTCCCTACATCTCGCTGCAGCTGAAGGCGGTCTCGGCCTCGCTGCTGGCGGTGCTCGGCCATTTTGCGGGCGACGCCTCGCACTTCTCGGTGGTGGGCGACCTCGCGCTGTTCGTCGCCTGCGCCATGGCGGCGTTCGCGGTGCTGTTCGGCACCCGCCATGCCGACGCCACCGAGCACCAGGACGGGCTGATGCTCGCCATCGCCACGGAATCGCTGGTGAAGCTCGCCGCGTTCCTGATGGTGGGCATCCTCGTCACCTTCTTCCTGTTCGGCGGCCCGGTGGACCTGTGGGACGCGGCGCGCAACGCGCAGGTGGTCGGCCCGTTCGCGCAGGGCCTGTCGCTGGAGAACTGGATCACCATGACGGTGCTCTCGGCGGGCGCCTTCGTGCTTTTGCCGCGCCAGTTCCACGTGGCGGTGGTGGAGAACAAGGGCGAGAGCGAGATCCGCCGGGCGCGCTGGCTGTTCCCGCTCTACCTCGTGCTCATCAACCTGTTCGTGGTGCCGCTGGCGCTCGGCGGCATGACGCTGTTTCCCACCTCCATCGTCGACAGCGACGTCTACGTGCTCGCGGTGCCGCTCTCGGCGGGCATGGAGGGGCTGGCGCTGTTCGCCTTCGTGGGCGGGCTCTCCGCCGCGACGGCGATGGTGATCGTCGAGAGCGTCGCGCTCTCCATCATGATCTCCAACGACCTCGTCATGCCGCTGCTGCTGCGCCGCCGCGCCGAGCGGACCGAGGAGGACAGCCAGCCGCGCGACATGATGGGGATCGTGCTGCTGGTGCGGCGCACCTCCATCTTCCTGACGCTGCTGCTGGCCTATCTCTATTACCGCACCACCGGCGAGGTGCAGCTGGCGCAGATCGGCCTGCTCTCCTTCGCCGCCATCGCCCAGGTGGGGCCGGCCTTCCTCGCCGGGCTCATCTGGCAGCGCGCCACGGCCAAGGGGGCCATGGCGGCGATCGTCGCCGGCATCGCCATCTGGGCCTATACGCTGCTGCTGCCGAGCCTCGCCGATGCCGGGCTGATCTCCCGGGCCTTCGTGGAGGACGGGCCGTTCGGCATCGCTCTGCTGCGGCCGACGGCGCTGCTCGGCATCCATGCCGGCTCGCTCGCCCACGGCGTGACGTGGAGCCTTGGCATCAACGCCTTGGTTCTGATCGTGGTCTCCTTCCTGACCAAGCCGAGCCAGATCGAGCGGGTGCAGGCCGGCCTGTTCATGATCCACAATGCCGACAAGCTGCCGCTGCGCCCGGCGTTCCGGCGCTGGCGCTCGTCGGTCACGGTGGGCGAGGTGATCGCCACCGTCGAGCGCTACCTGGGCGAGGCGCGGGCCAAGGCCGCGTTCGAGAACTTCGCCCGCATGCAGGGCATCCCGCTGGACGTCAACCGCGAGGCGGACGCCGGGACGGTGCGCTATGCCGAGCATCTGCTCGCCTCGGCCGTGGGCGCCGCCTCCTCGCGCCTCGTTCTGTCGCTGCTGCTGCGCAAGCGGGCGGTCTCCACCAAGGCGGCGCTGAAGCTGCTGGACGACGCCTCCGCCGCCATCCAGTACAATCGCGAGCTGCTCCAGAACGCCATCGACCATGTGGGACAGGGCATCGCCGTGTTCGACAAGGAGCTGCGCCTCGTGTGCTGGAACCGGCGCTTCGGCGACATGCTGGATCTGCCGGCGGACTGCTATGCGGTGGGCGTGCCGCTGCACGAGATCCTCGCCAGCGCCCCGGCCGAGCGGGAGGGCGCCGAGCTGCGTCCCGAGGAGCGCGTGGCGCGCTATGCGAATGCCAGCACATCCTTCTCCGAGCGCCTGCACCAGCGCGGCACGGTGATCGAGGCGCGCTCCGACCCCATGCCCGACGGCGGCATCGCCGTGACCTACACCGACATCACCGCCTCGGTGGAGGCGGCGCTGGCGCTGGAGCGCGCCAACGAGACGCTGGAGCGCCGCGTGCGCGAGCGCACCAAGGAGCTGGAGCGCCTCAACCATGCGCTGGAGAAGGCCAAGGCCGAGGCCGACGAGGCCAACATCTCCAAGACGCGGTTCCTCGCCGCCGCGAGCCACGACATCCTGCAGCCGCTGAACGCCGCACGCCTCTATGTGACGAGCCTGGTGGAGCGCTCCAAGGGGCCGGAGGACCAGCGCCTCGCCGGCAACGTGGACGCCTCGCTGGAGGCGGTGGAGGAGATCCTCGGCGCGCTACTCGACATTTCGCGCCTCGATTCGGGGGCCATGCGGCCGGAGATCGCCCCGTTCCGCATCGCCGACGTGCTGAAGCAGCTGGAGATGGAATTCGCGCCGCTGGCGCGCGAGAAGGGCATCGACCTCACCTTCGTGCCGTGCGCCCTCGCGGTGCGCTCCGACCGGCGGCTGCTGCGGCGCCTGTTGCAGAACTTCATCTCCAACGCCATCAAGTACACGCCCAAGGGCAAGGTGCTGGTGGGCTGCCGGCGGCACAAGGGAAAGCTGCGCATCGAGGTCTACGACACCGGCGTCGGCATCCCGAAGTCGAAGCACAAGCTGGTGTTCCAGGAGTTCCAGCGGCTCGACCGCGGCGCCCGCGAGGCGCGCGGCCTCGGGCTCGGCCTCTCCATCGTCGAGCGCATCGCCCGCGTGCTCGACCACACCGTCGCCATGCGCTCGCAGCCGGGCAAGGGCTCGGTCTTCACCGTGGAACTGCCGATCGCCGTGCAGGTGCCGGAAGAGGCGCCGGTGCCGGCCGAGCCGGTGCGCGGCGGGGCGCGCCTCGACGGGCTCACCATTCTCGCCATCGACAACGAGCCGGCCATCCTCGAAGGCATGGAACTGCTGCTCACCGGCTGGGGCTGCGATGTCATCAAGGCCGCCGACGCGGTGGAGGCCCTGGAGCGGGTGCGGGACCTGCGCAAGCAGCCCGACTTCGCGCTGGTGGACTACCACCTCGACGACGGCAACGGCATCGACGCGGTGATGGCGCTGCGCTGGAAGCTTGGCAAGCTGCCGGCGGTGCTGATCACCGCCGACCGCTCGCGCAAGGTGCGCGAGGCGGCCAAGGCGGCCGAGATCACGGTGCTCAACAAGCCGCTGAAGCCCGCGGCCCTGCGCGCCGTGCTCGCCCAGGGACGCCTCGCCCGCACCGCCGCCGAATGATCGACGCGCAGCAAAGCCGACGCCCGTGAAGCCGGCGCGTGGCGCGCCGGCTCAGCCGGCGATGACCACCTGCGGATCGCGGCCGATGAGCTTGGCGAGCTGGCGCAGGCGGCTCATCACCCGGTCGTTGATGAGCGCGGACAGGGCCTGCGGCACGCTCAGCACCAACTGGTCGCCCTCCACCTTCAGCGGCGTGCGCGGCAGGATGCCGGGCATGGCGGCCGAAAGCAGATAGGCGACCCGCATGGCCGCGCCGAGGATGCGCGCGCGGTCCAGCATGCCGGTGGACACCAGCTCCAGGATCCGCGTGCCGTATTCGTCCTCGCCGAGCCCCATGTGGCGGAAATAGACCGCCAGCGCGATATAGCCGCGCCCGGGATGGTCCACGCCGACGAAGGCGGCATGGGCGATGATGTTGAGGCTCTGCTCGCCGCGATAGTCGGGATGGGCGCGCCAGCCGATGTCCGCCAACAGGCAGGCGGCGCGGCGCAGGCGCGCCTCCTCCGCGCTCTCCTCCAGCACCAGGGAGGAGGCGAAGAAGCCGTCGGTCCACGCCACCAGTTCGTCGCCGTGGCGCGGCGCCCGCGAGCGCAGCAGGTTCAGCTCGGCGGCGGCGGCGATCAGCGGGTCCTCGCGTCGCGCCTCGGGGGTGAGCAGCGAATAGAGCAGGCCCTCGCGCACGCCCATGGCCGAGATCACCACCTCGGAGGGGCGGCCGAGCCGCACCACGTTCTCCAGCACCAGCGCGCCATAGGTGAGCAGCGGGCGGCGGGCGTCGGAGACGGTGTCGATATGCGCCAGCGCCTCCGGATCGGCGCGGTGGACGATGCGCGCGAAGTCCAGCGCTTCCTTGGCGGGCAAGGTATAGCCGTGCATCACATGCAGCGGATAGCCCTTCTGGAACATGTGGAGCCGCGCCAGCGCGCGCCACGTCCCGCCCACCGCATAGAAGGTGCGCCCGGCCAGCTGGCTCAGCACGCCGGCCTCCGGCATGGTCTCGCGCACGATCTTCTCAGCCTTGCGCGGCGACTTCGACGAGCGGTCCTCCAGCGCGAGGCCGCCCAGGGGCAAAGTGATGCCGGCGCCGATCTTCTGGCCCTTCACGTCCACCAGTTCGAGCGATCCGCCGCCGAGGTCGCCGACGATGCCGTCCGGCTGGTGCACGCCGGAGACCACGCCGCAGGCGGCCAGCTCCGCCTCGCGCTTGCCGGTGAGCAGCTCGATGGACACGCCGCAGATGGCCTCGCACTCGGCGATGAAGGCGGGGCCGTTCTGCGCATCGCGCGCGGCGGCGGTGGCGAGCGCTAGGACGCGGCCGACGCGCATGGCGTCGCACAAAGCGCGGAACCGCCGCAGCGCGGCGAAGGCGCGCTCCACCGCATCCTCGGCGAGGCGGCCGGTGGAGAGCACCTCCCGGCCGAGGCCGCACAGCGCCTTCTCGTTGAAGATCGGGGTCGGCGCCCGCGTCAGGCCTTCATAGACCACGAGGCGCACCGAGTTGGAGCCGATGTCGATCACCGCGATCGGCGGGCCGGAGGCGAGGCGCCCCGGCGCGCCGTGCAGGTCGTCCGGCGCCTCAGCGGCGGAGAGGAGACTGCGCGGCGAAGAATCTTTGAGAGACTTTCCACGTCCAGACAAGCTCGGGTTCGTCATGAAATACTGGTGGGCGTTGAAACGTTCCTCGCCCGGGCCGGGGACGATTCGCTCGGACGATCCGTCCGGCAACACCCGCCAGCTCTGCTCATTGTCGATCAGGTTGGCCACCATGATCTGGTCGAGAACCTGCTCATGCACGGTCGGGTTGGTAATGGGGCATAGTGTCTCGACCCGGCGGTCGAGATTGCGCTGCATCAGGTCCGCCGAGGAGATGTAGACGATCGCCTGCGGGCTCGGCAATCCGTGTCCGGCGCCGAAGCAGTAGATGCGCGAGTGCTCCAGGAACCGGCCGACGATGGACTTGACGCGGATGTTCTCGCTGAGGCCGGGAATGCCGGGCCGAAGGCAGCAGATGCCGCGCACGATGCAATCCACCTTCACGCCCGCCTGGCTCGCCGCGTAGAGCGCGTCGATGATCTGCGGGTCCACGAGCGAATTGCACTTCAGCCAGATGGCGGCCGGACGGCCGTCGCGGGCATGCGCGATCTCCTCGGCGATGTTGCGCAGCAGGCGCGGCTTCAGCGTGGTGGGGGAGACCGCCATCACGTCCAGCTCGCCCGGCGTCGCATAGCCGGTGATGAAGTTGAAGATGCGCGCCACGTCCTGGGCGATCACCGGGTCGGCGGTGAAGAAGGAGAGGTCGGTATAGATGCGGGCGGTAATGGGGTGGTAGTTGCCGGTGCCCACATGCACGTAGGTGGCGAGTGTGCCGCCCTCCCGGCGCACCGCCATGGAGAGCTTGCCGTGGGTCTTCAGCTCGATGAAGCCGAACACCACCTGCACGCCCGCGCGCTCCAAATCGCGCGCCCAGCGGATGTTGGCCTCCTCGTCGAAGCGCGCCTTCAGCTCCACCAGCGCGGTCACCGACTTGCCGGCCTCGGCGCTCGGCGAGCGCCTTCACGATGGGGCTGTCGGAGGAGGTTCGGTAGAGGGTCTGCTTGATGGCGACGACGTTGGGGTCGCGGGCGGCCTGGCGAAGGAACTGAACCACCACGTCAAAGGATTCATAAGGGTGGTGAACCAGAATGTCCTTCTCACGAATAGCGAGAAAGCAGTCTCCTCCGTGGTCGCGGATGCGCTCGGGAAATCGCGCATTGTAGGGCGGAAACTTGAGATCCGGCCGATCCACGGAGACGAGCTGTGAGAACTCGTTCATGGCGACCACGCCGTCGATGACGAAGATCTCGTCGTCGTTCACGCCCAGCTCGCGGGCGACAAAGTTGCGCAGTTCGTCCGGCATGGCGGCGTCGGCCTCCATGCGGATCACCTCGCCGTAGCGGCGCTGCTTGAGCGCGGTCTCGAACAGGCGGACGAGGTCCTCGGCCTCCTCCTCGATTTCCAGGTCACTGTCGCGGATGACGCGGAACACGCCCTGGCCCTTCACCGCGTAGCCGGGGAACAGGCGCGAAATGAACAGGCCGATCATCTGCTCGAGCGTGATGAAGCGCATGGCGCCGGCGTCGTCCGGCAGGCGGATGAAGCGCTCCACCTTGGCGGGCACGCGGATCAGCGCGTTCATGCCCCGCCCGTCGCTCTCGCGCACCAGCTGGAGCGCCAGCGAGAAGCCGAGATTGGGGATGAACGGGAACGGATGCGCCGGGTCGATGGCGAGCGGCGTGAGGACCGGGAAGACGTGATTGAGGAAGTGCTTCTCCAGCGCGTCCCGGTCGGCGCCCGAGGCGTCGGCGCCATCCACCAGGACGATGCCCACATCCGCCAGCTCCCGGCGCAGTTCGCGCCAGCGCACCTGCTGGTCGGCGATCAGCTGGGCCGCCCCGGCCATGATCTTCACCAATTGCTCGGACGGGGTGAGGCCGTCCGGGCTCGGCGTCTGCACGCCCTCGCGCACCTGTTCCTTCAGGCCGGCGACGCGGACCATGAAGAACTCGTCGAGGTTGTTCGCCGAAATGGAGAGGAAGCGCAGCTGCTCCAGCAGCGGGTGGCTGCGGTTGGAGGCCTCCTCCATCACGCGCCGGTTGAAGTGCAGCCAGGATAGCTCGCGATTGATGAAGCGCTCCGGCGAGGCGGCGAGGGCAAGCGCCTCGCGGGCTTCGTCGACGGCGAATTCCTCCACCTGCGCCAAGGCTGCGGCATCGTTTGCGCTCATGCTGGGTCCCCCTTGCTCGGCCGGACCATGGCCGCCTTGCATGACCACTCTATGACGGCCGGCGGCGTCAGTCTTCGTCTTCGTTCGCGGCCAGTTCACCCTGCTCCTTGAGCACTTGGGCGGCCAGCGCACGGGTCACCGGCCGGGCGGCGGCGAGGGCTGCGGCGTCGATCGCCTCCACCACCCGCTTCGCCCCGGCCACCGAGCGCGGCGCCCGCAGCAGGAGGTATTGAACGGTGGCTTCATCCACCATCAGCTGATGGTCGGCGAACAGCTTCACCAGCACCGCGGCGAGCAGCGCGTCGTCGGCGGGGGCGATCTCGAACACCGGGACGGTGCGAAGACGCGAGGCCAGGTCGGCGGTGGCGAGCTTCAGCTGGGCAGGCGGCACGCGGGCGGTGATGAGCAGAAACGCGTTCTGCTCGCGGGTCAGGTTGAGGAGATGGAACAGCGCCGCCTCCTCGAAGCCGGCGGGCTCCAGGTCCTCCAGCACCAGCGCGCCGGTGGCGAGGGCGTCCGGCACGCCGGCGCGGTCGAGCGCCCGCGCCTCGATCATGCGTGCGCCGGCGCGCTCGGCGAAGATGGCGGCGAGATGGTCTTCTTGCCGGCGCTTCGGGTCCGACGAGGCACACCACGCGGGCCGCCAGTCGGGGAAGGCGTCGATCAGCGCCAGCGCGGCGGCATTGCTCGGCGCGGCGAGGAATCCTCGCGCCGCAAGGCCGGCCGGCCGGGAAGCTGGAGCGGCAGCTGGCGCGGGCGCGAAAAGCGGGGCATGGCGTTCAGGGCGGCCCGGCGGCCGGCGGCGGCAGGAGGTCGTCCTCCTCGCCCCGATAGAGCGTCGAATGCATGTACTGGCCGATGGCGAACCGCGTCAGAACGCCCACCGCGGCGGTGAGCGGCACCGCCAGCAGCAGGCCGACGAAGCCGAACAGGTAGCCGAAGGCGAACAAGGCGAACATCAGCCAGACCGGATGGACGCCGATGCTGTCGCCCACCAGCTTGGGATAGAGCACATAGCCCTCGATGGTCTGCCCGGCGATGAAGATGGCGACCACGGTGCCGATCATCCCCCAATCCGGGAAGAACTGCACGATGGCGACGCCGATGGCGAGGATGAAGCCGGTGAGCGAGCCCACATAGGGGATGAAGGAGATGATGCCCGAGACGATGCCGATCAGCAGGCCGAAATTGAGCCCCACCATGGAGAGCGAAACGGCATAGAAGGTGCCGAGGATGAGGCAGACCACCGCCTGGCCGCGCACGAAGCCGGCGATGGCGAGGTCCATGGAGCGGGCGAGGTGGTGCACCACCGGGCGGTGCGGAACCGGGACGAGGCGGTCCACATAGGCCACCATCGAGTCCCAGTCGCACAGGATGTAGAACATCACCACCGGGGTCACCACCAGAAGCGCGAACATGGAGATCAGCGCCTGCCCGCCGGACCACACCGAGGACAGCAGCCCCAGAAGGTAGGTCACGCTCTGGGACATCAGGTCGGAGATCGAGCGCTGCATGTCCGGCAGGCGGTCGCCGACGATATGGGAGAGCCACTCCCGATTCTCCTCGGTGACGAGGCCCTGAAGCCGCGTGACGTAGGACGGCAGGCGCTGGATGAAATCGAACAGCTGGCTGGAGAGCACCGGCAGCAGCACCAGGAAGAACAGCATCACGAAAAACAGCATGATGCCGACGATGACGAGGCTCGACGGCATGCGGCCGATGCCCAGCCGCTCCAGGCGGATCACCACCGGATTGAGGAAATAGGCGAGCACGATGCCGGCAACGAACGGCAGCAGCACGCCCCGCAGAAGCCAGAGGACGAGGATGGTCGCCAGCAGCGCGCCGATCCAGAAGCCCACCTGAACCCTGCCGGCCATCGCGCCTCCTTGGGTCATGTGCTGCACCGCATTGTCTGTCCCGTATCACAGGCCGATACGCCCGGTGCGCGCAAGCCTGAATGAAGGGCGCGGCGCCCGGGCATCCGCCCCTCGCGGCCGGCGCGGCGGCTCACTTCGCCATGTGGCGCGTCCATTCCGCGAGATAGGCAGCGGCGGAAACGCCCGTCAAGAGGCCGACCGCCACCAGGCCCAGTTCCATCAGCTGCGGCGCCTCGATGCCGAATCCGGCGCTGGCGAGCACGAAGGCCGCGAAGCAGATCTGCGCCAGCGTGTTGGCCTTCGACACCAAGAGCGGCGCGATCGTCACCGGCCGGTCGAGCACCTGCGAGAGCAGGACAGCGCCGACGATCAGCACGTCGCGCGTGACCACGGCGATGGCGATCCAGCTCGGCACCAGGGATGTGGCCGCGAGCATCACGTAGATCGACACCAGCAGCGCCTTGTCGGCCAGCGGATCGAGATAGGCGCCCAGCTCGGTCTGCATGTCGAACTTCTTGGCGATCAGGCCGTCGAGCGCGTCGGAGATGCCCGCCACCACGAACAGCCAGAACGCCAGCTCCGCCCGCCCGGAGGCGATCGCCCAGATGACCACCGGCACCAGCAGGATGCGGATGAGGGTGATGATGTTCGGCAGGCTCACGCGTCGTGTTCCGTTATTGCTCTTGCCGCCAGCATAAGCGGGGCGCCGGAGCGGCGGTAGTGCCGGCCCGGCTTGCTCAATCGCGCCGCACGGTCATGTTGCCGAAGGTCTGGCGGCTGGGCATGGCCTGGATGCGGTTGATGTTCACGTGGCGCGGCAGGGTGCAGGCGAAGAACACCTGCTCGGCGATGTCGGCCCCGGTCATGGGCTCGGCGCCGGCATAGACCTTCTGCGCGCGCCCGGCGTCGCCCTCGAAGCGCACCATGGAGAATTCGGTCTCCACCAGCCCGGGCTCGATATTGGTGACGCGCACGCCGGTGCCCGCCACGTCCGCCCACAGGTTCAAGGAGAACTGCTTCACGAACGCCTTGGTGGCGCCGTAGACATTGGCGCCGGGATAGGGGAACTCGCCGGCGATCGAGCCGGTGAGCACCACGTGGCCCTGCCGGCGCGCCACCATGGCCGGCAGGCTGGCGCGCACCGTGTAGAGCATGCCGTTGATGTTGGTCTCCACCATCGTGTCCCAGTTGGCGAGGCTCGCCTGCTGCGCCGGCTCCAGCCCGAGCGCGAGGCCGGCATTGGCGAACACCACGTTGTAGTCGGCGAACGGCGCCGGCAATCCCGCGAAGGCGGCCTCGGTCGCCGCGGCATCGCGCACGTCCAGCTCCACCGGCAGGATGCGCTCGCCCAGTTCGTCGCGCAGCGCCTCCAGGCGATCCTTGCGCCGGCCCATCACCACCACCTGCGACCCGGCGGCCGCAAAGCGGCGGACGGTCGCCTCGCCGATGCCGGAGGTCGCGCCGGTGACCACGATGGTGAGGGAACGGGGATCGAGCATGGCGGACATCGGGGGCTCCTTGTTCGGCGCCGGAGGGCGGGCTCCTCGCGCCAGCCGCTCCCGGCGGCACCCCGAGGCAGGCGCGCGCGGCGCCTGCGGCCGGTGCGGATGATGGCGGTGGGATAACGCGCATTAACCACTGCGTCCATCTATGTCAGAATGATGGTATCAAAGTAGTCATGCGGTCATGGTGATGCCATGATCCCGGCAAAAGGTTGGACCCTCGCATCAAGGTGCGGGCGACACGCGCATGGCGCGTCACGAGCCGAACGTTGTGAAAGGCCATGGAATGGTTCCGATCCCGCTTTCGGGCGGTGGCGGTTCGGAACCGAAATGGCTAGGGTTGCGGGGAACGTCCGGAGAGTGTGGATGAAGGTGGTTTATCTGGGGGCGGCGGTCGCTTCGGCGGTGGCATTGGGGGGATGCAGCACGGAGCTTGACGGCTTCGGCGCGAAGCCCTCCGCCATGGACAGCAACCGGGCGATGACGGCGCGACCGGCGCGGTGGAAACGTCGTCCGCCCCGGTGGCCGTGTCGGCGGCTGCGACCGGCGCCATCACCACCCGCACCGCGGCCACCGTCCCGCTGACGCCGCCGCCCGCCAATCCCGGCGGCACCGCTTATGCCCCCTCCGCCGCCAAGGACCAGATGTCGGGCGCCTGGAACTTCAGCTGGGACAATGGCCGCAACACCTGCCCGCTGACGCTCTCCAACACCCGCGGCCTCAACGGCCTCGCCGCCCAGGCGGACGTGTCCTGCCCAAGCGAGATCTTCATGACCAAGGGCTGGGACATCATGGGCGCCGACCTGGTGCTCCAGAACCACCAGGGCAAGGTCACGGCCCGGCTCCAGCCCGCCGGCCCGAACATGTATGTGGGCACCATCACCGATACCAACCAGAAGGTCGCCCTGGTTCGCTGAGACACCGCGCGCCGGCGATCCTTCCGACCCCGGCCTCCCGTGCACGCGCCCGGCTGCGCCCTCGGCACGCCACGTCACCCTGACGATCAGACCCGGAACATCGGCTGGCCGGTGATCCGTCCGCCGCCCCGGGCGCTCAGTGCGCCTCTTCCCAATTCTTCGCGGCCCGTCCGTCCACCTTCAGCGGCACCGAGAGCCGCACCGCCGGCTCGGGCGCGCTCTCCATCACGTGGCGCACCACGGGCAAGGTCGCCTCGGCCTCGGACTCGCTCACCTCGAACACCAGTTCGTCGTGCACCTGCAGCAGCATGCGGGCGGAGAGCTTGGCCCGCGCCAGCGCGTCCTCCATGCGCACCATGGCGCGGCGGATGATGTCGGCCGCGGTGCCCTGGAGGCGGGCATTGATGGCGGCGCGCTCGTTGAACGCGCGGATGGAGGGGTTCTTCGCCGCGATGTCGGGATAGTGGCAGCGCCGGCCGAACAGCGTTTCCACATAGCCGTGCTCGCGGCAGAAGGTCTTGGTTTCCTCCATATAGTCGCGGATGCCGGGGAAGCGCTCGAAATAGCGCTTGATGTACTGCCCCGCCTCCTCGCGCGGGATGGAAAGCTGGTTGGCGAGCCCGAACGCCGAGATGCCGTAGATGATGCCGAAATTGATCGCCTTGGCGCGCCGACGGATCTCGCCCGGCATGCCCTCCACCGGAACGTTGAACATCTCCGACGCGGTCATGGCGTGGATGTCGAGCCCGTCCTGGAACGCCTGCTTCAAGGCGGGGATATCGGCGATCTCGGCGAGCAGCCTGAGCTCGATCTGCGAATAGTCGGCGGAGATCAGAAGGTTGCCCTCTTCCGCCACGAACGCGCGGCGGATGCGCCGCCCTTCCTCGTGCGCACCGGGATGTTCTGCAAATTCGGATCGGACGAGGACAGCCGCCCGGTGGTGGTGGCGGCGAGGGCGTAGGAGGTGTGCACGCGCTTGGTCTGCGGATGCACATAGTTCGGCAGCGCGTCGGTATAGGTGGAGCGCAGCTTCGCCAGCTGGCGCCATTCGAGGATCTTCTGCGGCAGCTTGTGGCCGGCCTCGGCCAGTTCCTCCAGCGCGGTCGCCTTGGTGGACCACATGCCGGTGGCGGTCTTGGTGCCGCCGGGCAGGCCCATGCGGCCGAACAGGATGTCGCCCATCTGCTTCGGCGAGCCCACGTTCAGCCGCTCGCCGGCCAGCTCCGCGATCTCGTCCTCCACCCGCGCCGCGCCCTGGGCGAACTCGGAGGACAGGCGCGCCAGCATGGCCTTGTCGATGGCGATGCCGCGGCTCTCCATGCGCGCGAGCACCGCGATCAGCGGCCGCTCCAGGGTCTCGTAGACGGTGGTGCGGCCTTCGGCGGCGAGGCGGGGCTTCAGCACCTGCCACAGGCGCAGCGTGACGTCCGCGTCCTCGGCGGCATAGTCGGTGGCGGCCTGGAGCGGCACCTTGTCGAAGGTGATCTGGCCCTTGCCCTTGCCGGCCACCTCCGAGAAGGCGATCGGCTGGTGGCCGAGATGCAGCACCGAAAGCTCGTCCATGCCGTGGCCGTTGCGGCCGGCATCGAGCGCGTAGGACATGCACATGGTGCAGTCGATGGGGGCGACCTGGATGCCGTGGCGCGCCAGCACCAGCTGGTCGTACTTCACGTTGTGGCCGATCTTGAGGACGCCTTTGTCCTCCATCAGGCCCTTGAGCGCGGCGATCGCCTCGTGGCTGGGGATCTGGCCCGCCAGAAGACCCTCGCTGAACAGGCCGTCGCCCGCCCCCCGGTGCAGCAGCGGGATGTAGCAGGCCTCGTTGGGAGACAGAGCGAGCGAGACGCCCACCAGGTCAGCCTGCATGGGGTCGAGCGAATTGGTCTCGGTGTCGAAGGCGAGATGGCCCTGGTCCGCCGCCTTGGCGCACCAGGCCTTCAGCTCGGCGAGGTCGGAGAGCGTGCGGTAGGCGGTGCGGTCCACCGGCGTCGCCCGCGCCGCCTGGGCGCGGGTGCTGGCGAGCGCGGAG
>NZ_JBNFNU010000066.1:0-15108 GCF_057364445.1 Xanthobacter sp. BG11Y11_SDJG | reverse complement strand
GCCCTTCAGCGCCAGCGTGCGGCCCTCCGGGCTGTCGGCGGCGGTGAGCACGGGGCGCGCGCCGCCCTCCGGCAGGAAGGCCGCGAGCGCCTCCACCGCGAGGCCTGTCATGCGCAGGTTGCAGCGCCGGTCCACCAAACCGTGGCGGACGAAATAGCCCCGGTCGAGGTCCATGAACGGGTCGAGGAACATGGCGACCGCGGGATGTGCCAGCGCGCAGGCGTAAAGCTCCGCAGCGGCGGCGAGGATGGCGCCGTCGTCGGTCACGTTCGCCGCCGGATTGTTGGCGGCGACGCGCAGATGCAGATCCATGAGCGCGCCGGTGCGGGTGGCGAAGGCGTCGAGCTCGGCGGAGAGCGCGACGAGATCGGTGCCGAGCCCGGCGCGGATCACGAAGCCATCCACCGGCAGGTCCAGGAGACTCTCCACCTCCGGCAACTGGTCCGGCCGGAAGCCATGGGAGACGAACAGCTCGATCTTCGAGCCCACCTTCACGTCGTCCGCCGAGGTGGCGACCCGCGCCAGCAGCACCGGCCGGCCGAGCGCGGCACGGAAGGCGGAAAGGTCGTCCTTGGCGGCGGCGATGGCATCGAACGGCAGCACGCACTCGAAGCGGTCGACGAGGTCGCGGTTCTCGACCAGCGCCTGCCGCGCCGCGCCCTTGGGCACGCCGAAGCCCGAGACGGTGAAGCGGAAGCCGTTCGCCACCAGATCGCCCATGCGGGCGCGGGCATAGGGGTCGATGAGGTCGTCGAGCGGCACCCTGAGGCGCCGCGTGCCGAGCCGCCAGAGCGCGGCCAGCGGATAGTCGTTGCGGGCCCGCTTGCGCACGAACTCGTCCATGGGCCCGTTCTGCGGCAGCGCCACGATCTCCGCCCAGGGGTGGCGCATGAACACGCCGAGCGGCGCGCGCCGGGCAGCTTCGGGTGCGCGCTCTTGAGCGCGAGGCGCGGGGCGACGGGCGACGCGGCATCGGCGGCGCCCAGCTCACGGCCATAGCTCGACACGTAGCGCACCACATGGCCGTCGGCATGCACGTCCACCAGCGCGAAGCCGAGCTTCTCGGCATCGTCGCGGCCGTTCTCCGGCGCCGCCTCGATGCGGAACATCTCGGAATAGTCCTGCCGCACGAAGGATGTGGCCGGCATCACATAGTATTCGGTGCCGGCAAGCCGGTGGTAGAAGATATTGTGCACGTGCCCCGCGAACACCGCCTCCACCGCGTGGCGGGCGAACAGCGCCAGGAGGTCCGAGCGGGCCGGCTCGTCCACATTGTCATAGGTGGAGGGCTCGTCGGGGGAGAGCACGAACAGCGGATAGTGCATGAACACGAACACGCGCTTGCCCTGCGAGGCGGCCAGCGTTTCCTCCAGCCATTGGCGCTGCGCGGCCTCCATGGGCAGGCCCGAATTCATCACCGGCGTATTGAGGGTGATGACGCGGATGGCGTCGTGGTCGACCACCCGGTAGCTCGGCCCGTAGGTCTTCTCGTGGATGGCGATCCAGCTCTCGCGCACCCCCTTGGCCGGCATGGCGGGGTTGGGCTTGTCGCCGATGTCGTGGTTGCCCGGCAGCACGTGCATCCGGTTGTGATGCTGGCGGAACACCTCCTGGGTGAGGGCGACCGCCTCGTCGAAGGTGGGCAGCTCCGGCACCGGGTGCACCAGGTCGCCGAGATGGATCACGAATTGCGGCGCGTAGCGCGCGATCTCGCGGGCGATGAAGCGGGCGCGGCCGGTGGCGCGCTCGTTCACCTTCCAGGGGGCGGACTGGTCGCCGCTCTCGGGCTTCACATGGGTGTCGCCCACGACGGCGAACGTGAAAAGGCGTGTCTCGGGATGCAGCATCACGGACTCAAAACGCTTGGGGGGAGGGGTGTCGCGTCGAAAGGGTGCGGCGCCCGGCGAAGGCGGGGCGCCGCACCGGGGCTCAGCTGCCCTTTTCGGAATGCACGGTCTCGAAGAAGTAGTCCTTCCAGGAAGCCGGCTTCTGCTTCAGCGCGCCGGTCTTGTACATGAACTCGGCGATCTTCATGCTTTCCTTCGGGAAGATGTCGAAGTCGTAGGTCGGCGAGGCGAGGATCTCCTCGACGATGGCGCGGTCGGTCTTGTCGCCCGTCACCGCATAGTATTTGTCGATGGAGCCCTTCAGGTCGGACTTGATGAGGCCGACCGCCTTCTTCTGCGCCTCCATGAAGGCCTCGACCAGCTTCGGGTTGTTCTTCACGAAGTCAGCCTTGGCGTAGATCACGCTCAGCGTCGCCGGGCCGCCCTGGATGGTGAAGGAATCGGCCACCTTGCGGATGCCGGGCACCTTGAGCGCGCGCTCCTGGAACGGCGAGCTCGCCATGTAGCCGGTGATGCCGCCCGCCTTGCTGGTGAGCGCCGCGAACGCCTCGGGGTGGGCCATGGAGACCTGGATGTTGTCCAGTTCGCCCGACTTGCCCGGCCCGAACGCCTGCTCCACGCCCATGGCGAGCACGATGGCCTGGATCGACACCTTGATGGACGGCAGCGCGATCCGGTCGTCGGGTCCGAAGTCCTTGATGGACTTGATGCTGTCCTTATTGGTCAGAAGAAACATGGGCGAGGCGTTAATGGCCGAGAGCGCCTTCACGCCATAATTCTTGGAGGTCTTGTCCCACAGTGTGAGGAGCGGCGAGAGGCCGGCGGAGGCGATCTGCACGGTGTCGGACAAGAGCGCGTCGTTGAGCGGGCCGCCGCCGCCGAGGCGGGCATAGTCCACCTTGAGATCGAGGCCCTTGGCCTTGGCCGCCTCTTCCCACAGCTTGTCGTGCTGCATGACGATGAGCGGCAGATAGGGCAGGCCGATCTGGGTGGCGACCTTGACGGACGACATCTCGGCGCGCGCGGGCGCTCCGGCACAGGCGAGCGCAGCGGCCGCAATGAGGGCGGAACCGGCCAGGCGGCGCGGGCTGAAGGGAAGGGACATCGACAACTCCTCTGGTTGGAGCGCAGCGCCAGCACCGGCGCCGACGGGGGCGCCGCTTCCGGTCGTCTCCCCTATGTGACGTCAAAAGCCTATGGTATGGTCAACCATCACACAAGCTCATTTGAACGGCACGGCCGTTTTCATCTAAAGGGAAACAGGTGCACCGTGGAGCGCGGACGGGTCGTGGACGTACCCCTTGAGATGACGGACGGCGGCGCCGAGGGCGCCCATGAGGCGGCAGAGGCGCGCAAGCGCCTGCGCACCTCGGCGGTGCCTCTTTATGTGGCACTGTCGAACCTTCTGCGGGCAGAGATCGAGGAGGGCCGCTGGCCGGTGGGCGCGCAGCTCCCGACCTTGGACCGGCTTTCCGAGATGTACGGCGTCGCCCGCGTCACCGCCCGCCAGGCGCTGGGGGTGCTGGCGGACGACGGCCTCATCGAGCGGGTGCAGGGCAAGGGCACCTTCGTCGCCAGCGGCGCGCCCGAGCGCAAGATCATCCAGCTCGATTCCGACTGGCACAACTTCCTGAAGATGCTCGACGGCAACCTGCCCGAGCCGCTGGTGGTGGACCCCGAAAGCGCGCCGCCGCGCCTCGGCCCGAACGAGGGGCAGCCGGCGGCATCCTACCGCTACATGCGCCGTGTCCACCGGGCGAACGCCCAGCCTTATTGCGTGATCGACGTCTATCTGGCCCGCCACGTCTATGCCCAGGCGCCCGAGGCTTTCGACACGCAGATGGTCATCCCGCTGCTCGGCAAGGTGTGTGGGCCGAGCCTGCAGAAGATGTCCCAGTCGTTCCGGATCATGGCGGCCGACCTCACGGTGGCGCGCTGGCTCGATCTGCCGGTGGGCGCGCCGGTCGGCGAGGTCCGGCGCGTCATCACCGACCAGGACGGCGTCGTGCTCTATCTCGGCATCGGCCAGTATCGGGGCGATCTCGTGGTGTTCAACACCACGCTGGAAGTGCCACGGGTTTAGCCCCGCGCGGTCAGAGCTGGCGCGTCACGTTTTCCGCGAAGGAGAGGATGTGCGCCCGCGATGCCGCTTCGGCCGCATCTGGATCCCCCGCGCGCAGGGCGTCGACGATCGCGGCGTGCTCGTCCACCACGCGGCGGTGGTGCTCGGGGGCGCGCAGCGAGACGAACCACACACGCTGGGCATGCTCGTGCAGATTCCGCAGGATCTCGCCCAGCACCACGTTGCGCGCTGCCGCCGAGATGGCGGCGTGGAACTCGGCGTCGAGGCGCATCAGCATCTCGATGTCCCGCGCGGCCGCCGCCGCCCCGCCCTGACGCACGTTGTCGGCAAGCGCCGCGATCACGCGCGGCGTGGCGCGCTCGGCCGCGAGGCGGGCGCAGAAGCCTTCGTTCACAAGGCGCACGTCCACCATGTCGCGCACCTCGTCGTGGGAGATGGGGCGCACGATGATGCCCTTGCGCGGCAGCACCTCCACGAGGCCGTCGCGCATCAGCCGGTCGAACGCCTGGCGCACCGGCGTGCGCCCGAGGCCGAGGCTGGCGGACACCGCCGCCTCGCTCAGCGCCTCGCCGGGGCGGAAGGCGCACATGATGATGCGCCTTTTGATGGTCTCGTAGGCCTCGTCGCGCAGCGAACGCGGCGCGCCCGCACCCTCGCGGTCCTCGCCCGCGTCGAGCGTCATCAGGTCCGGCGCGCGCTCGCTCGGCATCATCCCAGCTCCGCCGCGCGCTTCAGGCTCGCGAACATGGACACCCGCAAGAGATAGTCCCGCATGGCGGCGGGGTCGTCCTTGACGTGCCGCATCTGCTGCGTGAAGCGCGCCTGGTCCTCGGGGCTCGCTGCCTCCAGGTTGCGCTTGTTCTGGATCGTCTGCGTCTGCACGTATTCCACCGTCACCTGCCGGCGCTGGAGGTCGTAGCGGTCGAGTTCGTCCGCGCCGGCCTCCTTGTGCCACACGTTGGCGAGGCGCTGGGAGAGGCTGACGGCATCGTGGATGCCGCCGTTCATGCCCATGCCGCCGAGCGGGTTGTTGATGTGGGCGGCATCGCCCGCCAGGAAGGCGCGGCCGACGCGGTAGGTCTTCGCCACGCGCTGGTGCACCCGGTAGAGGGTGGCGTGGGCGATCTCGAACGCCGGCGGCCGGCCGGGCAGGCGCGCTTCAGCAGCGACTGGCCGAAGGCGGCGGAGACCGCGTCCTGGTCGCTCATGTCGGGATGGACCGGGAACATCACCCGCCACAGGTCCGGCACCTTCAGCAGGAAGTGCCACAGATCGGGGTCGGCGACGTAGGACACCGCGTCCAGGTTCGGCATCACGGAATAGAAGTCGAACGGGGTGGAGAGCACCAGGAAGCGCTCGGGCCAGGTGAAGCCCTCGAATTCGATGCCGAGCGCCTGGCGCACCTGCGAGCGGGCGCCGTCGGCGCCGATCAGCCAGCGCCCGCGCCGAGTCTCCACCGCGCCGCCCTCCCGGGCGATCTCCACCGAGACGCCGTCCGCGTCCTGCGTCACGCCCACCACGCGGCGGCCGAATTCGATCTCGAACCCCGGGGTGCCCTCAAGCTTGTTCAGAAGGATCCGGGTGAGCTTGAACTGCTCGGACTGGAGCCGGTAGGGGTGCCGCGTGGCATCGGCGATGGCGGCAAAGTCGAAGTCGGCGATCACCTCGCCGCTCATGCGCCGGTACTGGAAGCGCGGGGCGACAAGGCCCTCGGCGATCAGTTCCTCGGCGGCGCCCAGCTCGTCCAGCATGTCGAGCGTCGGCGGGTGGAAGGTCGAGGCGCGCGATTCCGTCGCCAGCGCCCGCTCGCCCTCGAACACCGTCACCGGCACGCCGCGCCGCACCAGCTCCGCCGCCGCCACCATGCCCACCGGCCCCGCGCCGGCGATGAAGACCCGCTCTTCCATTTCGCTTCGTCCTTGCCTCGTGTCCTATGGGTCTCGAAAACACCTCGGTATCGGACCGGTGTGCGGCGCGTGCTCCTCAGGGTGTCGGGAAGCGCCACCCTCGCTGGTCTCATGTCCTCCTGCCGTCATGCCCCGGCTTGTCCGGGGCATCCACCGCGCGGCTCGCGCGCCGTGTCAGAACCGGGCAGGCCCGGCCCACAGGCGTGGACCCCCCGGACAAGCCGGGGGGTGACGGAACGGCAAATGCCGCGGATCTCTCAACCCCATGTCGGTGCCTCGCAGCCTTCACGCAGCCGACGACGCGTCCCGCCCCGACACGGAGATCCAGTGGCGGATCTCCGAGCGGATGCGGTCCACCTCGGCCGGGGTGTCGCTGGCGCCCTCGGGCACCGCGATCTGGTGCACGAGGCGCGCCGGCGCGCCGAACACCAGGATGCGGGTGCCCAGATAGATCGCCTCGTCGATGGAGTGGGTGACGATCAGGAACGTCATCTTCTGGCGCCGCGCCAGCGCGCGGAAGTCCGAGCGCAGGCGCATGGCGGTGATTTCGTCCAGCGCGCTGAAGGCCTCGTCCAGCAGGATGATATCCGGGCCGGTGGCGAAGGCGCGGGCGATGTTGGTGCGCTGGCGCATGCCTCCCGACATCTCGCTCGGCAGCGCCTCGGTGAAGGCGCCGAGGCCGACCGCCCTGAGCCATTCGCGCGCCCGCTCGCGCCGCTCGGCCTCCGGCACGCCCTGGATCTGCAGACCGAGCGCCACATTGTCGGTGGCGGTGAGCCAGGGCAGGAGGCGGTCCTCCTGGAAGATGCGGGCGATGCGGCCCTTCTTGCGGATGAACTTCTCCACCGGCTCGCCGTCGATGGTGATGCGCCCGCCGTCCAGGCTCTTCAGGCCCAGCAGGCAGTCGAACAGCACCGACTTGCCGGCGCCGGTGGGGCCGACGATGGCGACATATTCGTTGTCGGCCACGTCGAAGGTCAGCTCGCGGATCGCCTCCACGGCGCCGCCGCTCTTCTGGATGAAGGACTTCCTCGCCTTCTCGACGCGGATCTTCACGGGGGATTGTGCGGTCATGGCGGGCCTCACGTGCGGTCGTGGTGGTCGCCGCGCCAGCGCAGCACGATGCGTTCGAGGGCCTCGACGCCGTGGGTCATCAGGATCGCCACCGCCACCATGATCAGGGTCCAGGCGAGCACCATGGCCATGTCGAAGACGTTCTTGGCGAGGTCGAGTTCGCGGCCGATGCCGAACGAGGCGCCCACCAGCTCGGCCACGATCACGGTGCGCACCGCATTGCCGATGTTGAGCTTGGTGGCGGTGAAGGCGAACGACTTCACGAACGGCCACAGCAGCAGGCGGATGTATTGCGCGCGGCTGGCGCCGAAGGAGAGCACCATGTCGGTGAGCCGGCGGTCGATGGAGCGCACGCCGTCATAGACGCAGAAGGCGGTGATCGGCACGCACAGCATCACCAGCACGAAGGCGATGCGCAGCTCCACGTTGGAGAACCAGATCACGACGATGATGACCCAGTTCAGCGCCGGCACGCCCATGATGAACTTGATGAGGGGGCGCAGGAAGTCGTCCGCGCCGCGCCACAGCCCCATGGCGAGGCCGATGGGCACGCCGATGAGGAGCGACAGCATCACCGCGAACATCATCCGCGCGAAGGTGATGAGCCCCTGGGAGAGCATGTCCCAGGTGGTGAGGATGGTGAGGATGTTCTTCGCGATGTCGCCGAGGCTCGGGAACAGGATCGGCGGAAAGAACAGCGAGGCGGTCTGCCAGGCGATGGCGAGCACCGCGAACGGCGCGACGGCCTTCAGGACCCGCACGGCGCCGCGCCGGAGGCGGCTCGGCGCGGGGGCCGCGACTGCGATGTCGGACATGAGGCGATCCTCCGTGACCGGTCCCGGCGGCGCGGCGAAGCCGGCGGCCGGGACCGTCGTTTCTGTCGCTTATTTCTTCGGCCAGGCGTAATAGACGCCGGCGTCGGGGACGGCATTGAGGAGCCGCTTCCTTGAACCCTTGAACAGGGCGTCGAGGTTGTCCTTCTGCTCGATGGCGGGCACGACCACGAAGGTGGTGATCTTCATCTTACGGCTCTCCTGCAGCGCCTCCACCGGCACCTTGGCGAACTCGGAGATGATCTTGTCCGCCTCTTCCGGATTGGTGTTGTAGAAGTCGGCGGCCTCCTGCCACATCTTCAGGGTGGCCTGAACCTTGTCCGGGTTGGCGTCGATCCAGGCCTTGTGCGCGAACGCGCCGAGATACCAGACCGGGGCGTCGGACTTCATGCCGAGGGCGTCCCGGATCGAGGCGTTCATGTCGCCCACCAGGTGGAAGCCCTTGATGAGGGTCGAGGACAGGGCCGGGTCGAACAGCAGGCCGGCGTCCGCGCGGTCGGCGAGCAGCATGGTCTGCACCGCCGCCGGGGCGGCATCGACCACGTTGATGTTCTTGCGCGGGTCGAGGTCGTTCTGCTTCAGGAAGAACGAGGCCATGCCGTAGAAGCCGGACGAGGTGGTCGCCGCCACCGTCTTGCCCTTGAGGTCCGCCGGCTTGGTGATGTCCGCCTTGTTGGAGACGAAGGCGTGGTTGGCGGTGGAGATGGTGAACAGCAGCTGCACCGGCATGCCGCGGGTGTAGAAGTTCGCCCCCGAGAACAGCGCGCCGAAGACGTGCGTGGTGCGGCCCGCGGCGAAGTCCGAATAGAGGATGCCGGGGTTCGGGTAGAGCTTGATGTCGAAGTCGAGCCCGTATTTCTTGTCGAGCCCGCGCTTCTGGATGATCGGCACCAGGAAGGAGCCGTTGGAGGGCGGGGCGAGGCCGCCGGCGCCGGAGACTGTCTCCTGCGCGTGGGCGGGCGTCGCGAGCGCCAGGGCGCCGGCCAGAAGGCCGGCAACGGCGGCGGAGCGGCGCGTCAGAGTGCCTAAAATCGTCGTCATGGCTTGTCCCCTTCCGGTTGTTCTGGTGGACGGGTCGGGCGGTCCGACACTCAGCCGAGCACGGGCAGCACGATCACGTCGTAGCCGTGGCGGATGGTGCGGCCGAGCACCGGGTCCTCGATCTCGAACTCGAAGCGGTCGGCTGGGCGGATGCCGCCATGGGCGGCGAGGGTGCCGCAGAACATGGCGGCGCCGCCCTCGAACGGCCCGTCATAGCCCTCGAGGATGTCCAGTGGCGGCAGCATGGCGGCGACCGAACCCTCCTGGTAGAGCGCGCGCTCGCCGCCGGTGACGGCGTAGGAGCGCAGCATCAGGCGGTCCCAGTGCGGCAGCACCTCGTCGAGCGCCCACAGTTCGGGCGCCACCGGCTTGTCGCACATCTGCTTGGAGACGGTGATGTTGTAGGTCTCGACCTTGCGGTCGGTGTGGTCCGAGCCGATGCCGAGGAAGCGGCGGGCGCCGGTCTTGAGGATCATGAACTCCACCTCGCCGGACGAATCCGGGCCGGTGGATTCGATCGCGTCGGCGGTGGTCAGGCGGGCGGCGGCGACGCGGTAATAGATCGGCGTCGAGGCGGGGCGCGGCACGCCCAGCTCCTCCAGCTCCTTGATGTGCTTTTCCAGAGCGGCCTTGTCGCGTCCGGTCCAGCCGGCGATGACGGCGGTGCGGATGAGGACGGTTTCCTCAAAGGCGCGGCCGTCGGCGTGGATGGTGAAGGTCAGGGCCTGGGCGTGTCCGGCTGCGGACATCTTGCTTCCTCCTGCTGGGGTCTGAAAAAGCGGGATCGGCGCTACCATCAGGGGGGTGAAGCGGCGGCGCCCGATCCCCACGCGACGGCGCCGGTCAGCTGGGCGTGCGTGTGTCGGGGAGCGTCCCCGCCCGGTCCGTCGTTTCCGGGCGGGCGGCCGACGCCGCGCCGCCGTCGGCGCGGGAGGGGGCGCGGTCTGCTGGGTGCATGGGGTGGAAGGGACCTCCGGCAAGCGGCCTCAGGCGCGAACGGATCGGGCGGCGTTGCCTTGGATACAAAGCGATCTGCGCGGCGGTTTCAAGCTGAAATTTCAGGCGGATTTCAGAAGCCTCGCACGCGATGCCATATAGGGAATTGTCGCTGTCCTATTATGATAAGACATTGAAGGGTCGCGGTTAAATGCATCCGTGGGGGCGTCTCCGGGCGCGGTCGTCGCGGCCGGATGCCGAAGCGTGAGGCGCCGCGATGCCCAAGGATGCGCCATCGCGCCAGGGCTTTTCCCGGCGCCGGCGGTTGCGTGCTACGGCGCCTCCGCCGCGTGGCGCGGCAGGCCGGGGCCGAGGCCGTCCGCCATGGCGAGGGCGGTTGATGTCCAGATGTGGTGGGTGGGCGTCAGCACGTCCGGGTCATCGAGGGTGCCCAGCGACACGTCCACCGCATCCTCGCGCGCCATGTCGAACAGGATCGGGCTGCCGCAGGTGCCGCAGAAGCCGCGGGAGACGCCGGGGGAGGAGGCGTAGGTCGCCATGACCCCTTGCACGACCTCGAAATCCCCGCGCGCCACGGTGACCCACGGCAGGGCGGCCGAGCCGGAGGCGCGGCGGCAGAGGGTGCAGTGGCACCAATAGGCCGCGCGCGGATGGCGCAGCCGGTAGCGCACCGCGCCGCACAGGCAGCCGCCTTGGAGGACCATGACCGTTCTCCCTGAAATCCCGGCCAATCCCGGATGAATCCCGCCCCGTCGGTCTCGCTCAGGTGGCGATGGCGAGATCGGCCCACACCGGCACGTGGTCGGACGGCTTCTCCCAGGCGCGCACATGCTTGTCGATGCCCACGGCGATCAGCCGGTCCGCCGCCTGCGGCGAGAGCAGCAGGTGGTCGATGCGGATGCCGTTGTCGCGCTGCCAGGCGCCAGCCTGGTAGTCCCAGAAGGTGAAGAGGCGCGGCGCATCGGAGGCGGCGCGCACGGCGTCGATCAGGCCGAGATGGATCAATTCGCGGAATGCCTGCCGGGTGCGCGGCAGGAACAGCGCGTCGCCCGTCCAGGCCGCCGGGTCGGCGGCGTCCTCCGGCATGGGGATGACGTTGAAGTCGCCGGCCAGCACCAGCGGCTCCTCCAGCTTCAGCCGGTCTTCGGCGAACGCCTTCAGGCGCGCCATGAAAGAGAGCTTGTAGGGGTATTTCTCGGTGTCCGGCGGGTTGCCGTTGGGAAGGTAGAGGCAGGCGACGCGCACCACGCCCGATTTCACCGAGACCACCGCCTCGATGAAGCGCGCCTGCTCGTCGCCGTAGTCGCCGGCAAGCCCATGGGTCACGTCCTCCAGCGGCAGCTTGGAGAGCAAAGCGACGCCGTTGAAGCCCTTCTGGCCGTGCACGCTCACATTGTAGCCGAGGCTCTCGAACGGCTCCTTCGGGAACGCCTCGGTCTGGCACTTGATCTCCTGGAGGCAGACCACCTCCGGATCGGTCGCCTTCAGCCACGCCACCGCGTGGTCGAGCCGCTGGCGGATGGAGTTCACGTTCCAGGTGGCGATGCGCATGGGGGGCTCCTCGGGCCGGCGAGGATAGCGCGCGGCGGCGCCGCGCAAGGGTAGAGGGCGGTTGGACGAGGGGGCGGCTCTTGAAAATCCAGGCGAATGCGAGTCCCACCAATCAGCAGCGTGGCAATGCCTCAATGCCTTCCGCCTTGGCGTCGAGCTGGTTGGAGAGATCGCTGATTTTCCCTCCGGCCGTCATGGGCCAAGCCCCTGCGCGACAACCGAATAGTGCGGACACCATCCTGTCTGCAGACTTTAAGTATCTTCTCAGCTCGGAGTATCCGCCGTGGATGCCGGGGTAGGCTCGGCTCAATGATTAGGCTCTCTATCCATCTGGAACCCCCACCTTGAGCTTGATTTCATCATATTTCACGGCTGCGCCTCTGCGGAGCACGACCGGATGCCTCTACTCCAATTGGAGGATGCAATAACCGAAGCAAACCGCAATCCTGATCACCAGATAGATCTGGGAGAGATTCGATGCATCGTAAATTCCTGGCGGGATATTTGTTTTTGGCGCCACCGTAATGGCCGGCCTCGTGATCCAGCCTGAAGCTGCTATTGCGCAACAACATTGTGCAGAGACATTTTATAATAATAATAATAGGCTCGTATTAGCAAATAGCTGTTCGGTTCCTATGCAGATCGCAATTCGTGGCAGTCAAAACTGTCGAAACTGGTGCAGTTATCCGCTTAGCGGCGGCCAAAATATTATGGTCCCGATATATGGAAACGAGAGATATTGGGTGCGCGTCTGCCAGTGGGGTAAATTTCCGCGTGATAATCCGGATGGGACATATTTTTGTGGCCAATAACCCGTTGCAATTCTTATGTTGTGTTGTGCTGTGGCGAACTTGAATTTGCTTGCAGTTTGTCGGACGCTACAAGTCGCAAAAAGGTGAAGTCGTGTCCGGCTAGGCAACCCCCTGGTTCGACCCCTGGTGGCGGGCGGTAGGTTCGTGTGGTGGCGGATCGCTTGCATCAGCATCCGTTCCGTGGGCAAGCGATCCTTTGGATTTCACCGAAGGTCGGCAACTCGGGGGCGAATCAACGCGTGGGGTGAGTGCGGTTGGGTCGGATGCGGGCCGGTCCACCGGTCCGTTGAACCCTCTTGCCAGCGGGAGAGGGCGCCGCGGCGCCCGTCATGTCCAAGCGGACCCCCGCCCCCTCCCAGCTTGCGGGCGGCGGCAAAGAATGGCATGGACGATCCTCGCTCCGGCCACCGCGGTATTCCGGCATGACGTTCGCCTCGATCGATGTTCTCTTTTATTTCTTCCCCCTGTTCCTGGCCCTGTATTTTCCGCGAAGACGATTACGACGCGGAACTACATCTTTCTTGCGTTTTCCGTGGTCTTCTACGCGGCCGGCTACACGCCGCACATCATCGTCCTGTTTTTCTCGGTGGCGGTGAACTTCTTCCTCGCGCAGATGATCGACCGGCGCGAGGGGGCCGAACGCAAGAAGATGCTCGTCGTGGCCGTGACGTTCAATATCGGGCTCCTCGGCATCTTCAAATATACCGGGTTCCTGGTCCAGAACCTGAACGTGCTTCTGGAGCCCACCGGCTTCTCGTTTCAGGTTCCCGCCATCGGCCTGCCGCTCGGAATTTCCTTCTATTCCTTCCACGCCATTTCCTACATCGCCGACATCTACAAGCGGAAGGTGCGCGCCAACAAGGACCCGGCCCAGTTCGCGCTCTATATGTGCATGTTCCCGCAGCTCGTGGCCGGCCCCATCGTGCGCTACAACACGGTGGCGCGACAGCTTTCCAAGCGCCGCACCACCTGGGGGCGCTTCTCCGCCGGCGCGCGGCTGTTCGCCATCGGCCTCGCCTGGAAGGTGCTGATCGCCGACGAGCTGGCGCGGCTCGTGGACGGCATCTTCGACACCACCACCAACCCCACCTTCGTGGAGGCCTGGCTCGGCGTCTTCGCCTACACGATCCAGCTCTATTACGATTTCGCCGGCTACTCGACCATGGCCGTGGGCCTCGGCGTGATGGTCGGCTTCGTGCTGCCGCGCAACTTCCGGGTGCCGCTCACCTCGAAGAGCATCACCGAGTTCTGGCGCCGCTGGCACATGAGCCTGTCCACCTTCCTGCGCGACTATCTCTACATCCCCCTCGGCGGCAGCCGGAAGGGCGAGACGCGCACCTATATCAACCTCTGGATCGTCTTCCTGCTGTGCGGCCTGTGGCACGGGGCGAGCTGGAACTTCGTGCTGTGGGGCGGCTATCACGGCATGTTCCTGGCCATGGAGCGCGCCGGGCTCGGCCGCATCCTGGAGCGCCTGCCGGGCGGCCTCGCGCAGATCTATGCCATGGGGGTGCTGATGGTGGGCTGGTGCCTGTTCCGCACCAACTCCATGCCGGAGGCGGTGGAGATGTTCCAGGGCCTCATCGGGCTGAACGGCTTCTACCGCCCCTCCATGGCGCTCAGCTTCGGCCTCACCCCGCTCGCCATCGTCGCCATGATCGTCGGCTCGGCGATCGGCTTCTGGCAGTGGAAGCGCTGGCCCATCCTGTCCGGCGAGGGGCGCTTCGCCATGGTGGCGGACTATGTCTTCATCGGCGTGCTGATGGTGATGAGCGTCATCTGGATCGGCGGCGCCACGTCGACGCCGTTCCTCTATTACCGGTTCTGAGCCATGCCCCTGCTCTCGCACCATCGCCGCTACATGGGCGCCATGATCGTCGGCATCTTCGCGCTGCTGCTGCTGTCGAACCTCATCCCCGATCCGCTCGGGCGCTTCACCTGGCGCTCGGCGCTGCGGCCGGAGCTGGGCTACGGCCACATGATCTCGGTCGCCTTCAACAATGTGGGCGAGTTCATCCAGGACAATTTCGGCTTCCGCGCCTCCCTGCCGGTGCTGCGCCGCGAGCTGCGTGCGGAGCTGGACTCGCCGGACACGCGGCCGATCTATACCGGCCGCACCGGCCAGCTGTTCTGGGGGCGCGAGAACAGCCCCGAGCAGTCCGCCGGAGCCCTGGTGCGGGTGGCGGGCGTGCGCCGCTTCGCCGAGATGATCGGCGAGATGAACGCCATCCTCTCGGTGCGCGGCGCCAAGCTGGTGGTGGCGCTGCCGCCCAACGCGCAGTCGGTGGACCTCGAAGGCCTGCCGGAATGGCACGAGCGGCTGGCCTACAAGACCACCGAGTACGACCTCATGCTCGGCGCCATGAAGGCGCTGGGCGTCACCGCGGTCGACCTGCGCGCGGCGCTGCGCAAGACGCCCTATCCGCGCTATCTGCTCACCGACACCCATTGGAACTTCCGTTCCTCGGTCGCCGCCTTCAATGCGGCGGTGACGGCGGCGGGGCATCCCGAATGGGCGCTCGACCTCTCGCGGGCCATCGGCGCGCAGCGGCCGGTGCCGCCCGGCGACTTGCTGCGCAGCATGCGCATGCCGCCGCAGATCCAGGACCACAATTTCACGCTCAACGTGCCGCTCCGCAAGTTCGCGCCCGACCCGCGCCTGCCGCACCACAACGTGTTCCGCCCCTTCGCCTCCACCGTGTTCCCCTATGGCGGCGGCGGGCCGCGCGTGCTGGTGATGGGCGACAGCTTCAGCGCTCTCGTCTGGCCGCGCCTGTTCATGAATTCCAACGTCAGCGAGGTGGGCTGGATGCACGCCTCGCGTCAGGTGCTCGGCTCCTGCGACTTCAATTTCGACAACCTGCTGCGCTTCAAGCCGGACATCGTCATCTATGCCCGCGGCGAGCGCTTCTTCACCTGCGCGCCGGCGCCTGGCCGCGCACCTGCCGCGCCCGGATGGCGGCGCTCAGGCCAAGGTCGCGGCCGCGGTGCCCGACGCCGTGA
>NZ_JBNFNU010000065.1:0-15121 GCF_057364445.1 Xanthobacter sp. BG11Y11_SDJG | reverse complement strand
GCGCGCGGTGCCGCCGGACCGTCCGCGGGAGAGCAGCGCGACGTGCTGCTGGAACTCTATGACGGCTGGCTCAGCCATTACGGCACCGCGCTCGGCATGCGCCAGGCCCGCAAGCATATCGGCTGGGCGCTGGAGGCGGTGGGGCAGGGCACCGCCCACGGGGCGGACTTCGTCGCCCGCTGGCGCCGGCCGCTCCTCACCGAAGATGATCCCGCGAAGGTCGCGGCGGGGATCCGCGCGGCCTATGACGAACTCGATCGGAGGGCAGCGGCATGAAGGCCGAGGCCAAGCGCCGGCACGAGGCGGACCTGGGTCTGACCCGGGCCATTCTCGATGCCGTTCCCCATCCTGTCCTCACCGTCTCCGACACCGGCTTCGTGGTGGACGCGAACGTGGCGGCGGAAGCCTTCTTCGAGGTCAGCGCGCCGCTGCTGCGCCGCCGCCCGTTCGCCGAGTTCGTGCCGTTCGGCACGCCGTTGCTCGGCCTGATCGAGCAGGTGCGCGCCCGCGGCGCGCCCGTCAACGAGTATCGCGTCGACCTCGGCACGCCGCGCAACGGCGGCGAGCGGGTGGTGGACATCCACGTCGCGCCCGTCACCGAACGGCCGGACCATGTGGTGGTGATGCTCCAGGAGCGCACCATCGCCGACAAGATGGACCGCCAGCTCACCCATCGCGGCGCCGCCCGCTCGGTGAGCGCGCTCGCCTCCATGCTGGCGCACGAGATCAAGAACCCGCTCTCCGGCATCCGCGGCGCGGCGCAGCTTCTGGAGCAGTCCGCCGGCGACGAGGACCGCGCGCTCACCCGCCTGATCTGCGACGAAGCGGACCGGATCGTGAAGCTGGTGGACCGCATGGAGGTGTTTTCCGACGAGCGCCCGGTGGAGCGCGAGCCGGTCAACATCCATGCCGTGCTGGAGCACGTGCGGACCCTTGCCGCGTCAGGATTTGCCCGGCACATCCGGTTTCATGAGGAATACGACCCCTCGCTGCCGCCGGTGCTGGCCAATCGCGACCAGCTGATCCAGGTCTTCCTCAATCTGGTTAAGAATGCGGCGGAGGCGATCGATCCCGACCAGGACGGCGAGATCTATCTCACCACCGCCTTCCGGCCCGGCGTGCGCCTCACCGTGCCTGGCTCCAACTCGCGCGTCAGCCTGCCGCTCGAATTCTGCGTGCGGGACAACGGCAAGGGCGTGCCCGACGACTTGGTGCCCCATCTGTTCGACCCGTTCGTGACCACCAAGCCCAGCGGAAGTGGCCTCGGTCTTGCTTTGGTGGCGAAGATCATCGGCGACCACGGCGGCATCGTCGAATGCGACAGCCAGCCGCGCCGCACAACCTTCCGCGTGCTCCTGCCGATGTATCGCGGCAAGAGCCCTGCAAACGAGGACAACTGAGGTGTCCATGCCCTCCGGAAGCATCCTGGTCGCCGACGACGACGCCGCGATCCGCACGGTGCTCAATCAGGCGCTGTCGCGGGCCGGCTATGAAGTGC
Source organism: Xanthobacter sp. BG11Y11_SDJG (assembly GCF_057364445.1). Lineage (NCBI taxonomy): Bacteria > Pseudomonadati > Pseudomonadota > Alphaproteobacteria > Hyphomicrobiales > Xanthobacteraceae > Xanthobacter > Xanthobacter sp. BG11Y11_SDJG. The sequence goes on along the minus strand of NZ_JBNFNU010000065.1, from coordinate 13,623 downwards.
GCTCGTGCGGCAATGCCGCGACCCTGTGGCGCTGGGTGAGCCAGGGCGACGGGGACCTCGTCATCACCGACGTGGTGATGCCCGACGAGAACGCCTTCGACCTCCTGCCGCGCATCAAGAAGGCGCGGCCGGAACTGCCGGTCATCGTCATGAGCGCGCAGAACACCTTCATGACCGCGATCCGCGCCTCCGAGCGCGGGGCCTACGAATACCTGCCCAAGCCCTTCGACCTGAAGGAGCTGATCTCGATCGTCGGCCGCGCGCTCGCCGAGCCGAAGAAGGGCGACCTCAACGGGCTGAGGACCGAGGAGCAGGACAACATTCCGCTGGTGGGCCGCTCGCCCGCCATGCAGGAGATCTACCGCCTGCTGGCGCGCCTCATGCAGACCGACCTCACGGTCATGATCGCCGGCGAGAGCGGCACCGGCAAGGAACTGGTGGCGCGGGCGCTGCACGACTACGGCAAGCGCCGCACCGGGCCGTTCGTCGCCATCAACATGGCGGCGATCCCGCGCGATCTGATCGAGAGCGAGCTGTTCGGCCACGAGAAGGGCTCGTTCACCGGCGCCACCACCCGCAATTCCGGCCGCTTCGAGCAGGCGGAGGGCGGCACGCTGTTCCTGGACGAGATCGGCGACATGCCCATGGAGGCGCAGACTCGCCTGCTGCGCGTGCTCCAGCAGGGCGAGTACACGACGGTGGGCGGGCGCACGCCCATCAAGACCGACGTGCGCATCATCGCCGCCACCAACAAGGACCTGCGCACCCTGATCCAGCAGGGCCTGTTCCGCGAGGACCTGTTCTTCCGCCTGAACGTGGTGCCGCTGCGCCTGCCGCCTCTGCGCGAGCGCTCCGAGGACGTGCCCGATCTGGTGCGGCACTTCTTCCTCCAGGCCGAGCGCGAGGCCTGCCGGCCAAGCAGATCGATTCCGCCGCGCTCGACCGGCTGAAGCGCTACCGCTGGCCCGGCAACGTGCGCGAGCTGGAGAACCTGGTGCGCCGCCTCGCCGCGCTCTATCCCCAGGAGATCATCACCCCGGCGATCATCGATGCGGAGCTGTCGGAACCGCTTCCGAACGCGCTCTCCGAGGATGCGCCCGCCGACGCCACGTTGGCCGCCTCCGTGGAGCGCCACCTCAACACCTATTTCGGCGGCTTCGGCGAGGAGCTGCCGCCGCCCGGCCTCTATCACCGCATCTTGAAGGACGTGGAATATCCGCTGCTGTCGGCGGCGCTCGCGGCGACCCGGGGCAACCAGATCAAGGCCGCCGAACTGCTCGGTCTCAACCGCAACACGTTGCGCAAGAAGATCCGCGACCTCGACATCCAGGTGATCCGCACCAGCCGCTGAGGCGGCCGGATTCGCGCCGCGCCGCGATACCGGGGGCGCGGCGGCAAGTATTTGCAGGTACGGGTGAACCGGTTCGGTGACGCGGCCGGGGGGCGGCCCAGAGAAAGACGGCGCCGAGGCCGTTTCTGTCACATTTTTGCACCAGTGTCGTTCCACAGCATCACCCCGGCCCGCGACTCATCCCGGTTGCGGCGCCGCCTCTGGGGTGGCCAATCCTGATGTCTGACGTTTCCGTCGAGGACCATGTGGCCGCGCCCATGCTGCCGAAGCGCCGCGGCCTCGCGCGCTTCGTCGCCCCGGCCGTCGTCGTCCTCGCGCTCGCGTGGGCGGTCATCAGCTTCCTGATCAGCATGGGGCTGACCTCGATCGTGACGAGCGAGGACGTGTTCTGGCGGGTCCAGTCCGTCTCCGCCGTGGCCGCGCTCGCGCTGGTGGGGGTCATCGGCTTCGAGGTCGCGCCCATTGTGCGCGCCCGGATGCGGGGGCGAGCCGCCTCGCGCCTGCACGTGCGCATCGTCGGCCTTTTCGCCGTCGCCGCCGTGGTGCCCACCATCGTCGTGGCGGTGGTGGCGAGCCTCACGCTGGACCGGAGCCTCGACCGCTATTTCTCCCAGCGCACGCAGGACATCGTCGGCACCGCCAACATGGTCGCGCAGACCTACATGCGCGAGCACGCGCTCTCGATCCGCGGCGACGTGATGGCGATGGCCAATGACATTTCACGCCTCAAGGATCTCTACGGAAGCGATCGCGAGAAGTTCGGCCAGATCCTCACCGCTCAGGCGGCGCTGCGCAACGTGCCGGGCGCCCAGATCATCAAGCGGGACCTCTCGGTGGTGGAGCGCGCGAACCTGCGCACCGAGCGCGAATATCTGGTCCCCTCCAACATCGCCATCGGCGACGCCTCGGTAGACCAGCCCATCATCTATGTGCCGACCGACGCGAATTTCGTCAGCGCCGTGATTCCGCTTCAGAATTTCGACGACCTCTTCCTGTACGTGGCCCGGCCCATCGACCCGCGCGTGATCGGTTATCTGCAGGTCACCAGCCAGACGCAGGCGGACTACCGGGCGCTCGAGGAGCGCCGGTTCACCGTCCAGTTCGCCTTCGCCACCATGTACGCCACCATCACGCTGATCGTGCTGCTGTCGGCGGTGTGGCTCGGCATCAACTTCTCGAAGTGGCTCGTGGCGCCCATCCGCCGGCTGATGTGGGCGTCCGGACGGGTCGCGGCAGGCAATCTCGATGTCAAGGTGCCGGTGAACCGGGCCGAGGGCGACCTCGCTTCCCTGGGCGAGACCTTCAACAAGATGACCGGCGAACTGCGTACCCAGCGCAACGCGCTGGTGACCGCGCGCGACCAGATCGACAGCCGCCGCCGCTTCACCGAGGCGGTGCTGGCCGGGGTCGGCGCGGGCGTCATCGGCCTCGACGCGGACGAGCGCGTCACCATCGTCAACCGTTCCGCCGAGCGCCTGCTGGGCCTTGCCGAACCGGAAGCGTTGGGGCGCAAGCTCGCCGAAGTGGTGCCCGAGACCGCGGCGCTGCTCACCGAGGCCGAGAGCGCCAGCCAGCGCATCGTCCAGGGCAACATCACGGTGCAGCGCGAGGGGCGCGAGCGCGTGCTCGCCATGCGCGTGACCACCGAGCAGTCCGCCGAGGACGACCACGGCTGGGTGGTGACGCTGGACGACATCACCGCCCTCATCGCCGCCCAGCGCACCTCCGCCTGGGCGGACGTGGCGCGGCGCATCGCCCACGAGATCAAGAATCCCCTGACCCCGATCCAGCTCTCCGCCGAGCGCCTCAAGCGCAAGTACGGACGCCACATCACCCAGGACCGCGACGTCTTCGACCAGTGCACCGACACCATCATCCGCCAGGTGGGCGACATCGGCCGCATGGTGGACGAGTTCTCCTCCTTCGCGCGCATGCCGAAGCCGGTGGTGGACGCGCAGGATCTGACCGAGACCATCCGCCAGTCGGTGTTCCTGGCGCGGGTGGGGCATCCCGAGCTGACCTTCGAGACCGATTTGCCGGCGAGCCTTCCGGCGCGGTACGACCGCAGACTGATTTCCCAGGCCCTGACCAACATCCTCAAGAACGCCGCCGAGGCCATCGAGGCGGTGCCGAGCGACGTGCGGGGTCCGGGCCTCATCCGCATCAAGGCGCAACAGGTGGGCGACGACCTCATCATGGACGTGATCGACAACGGAACCGGCCTGCCCCAGGACAAGCGCAACCGCCTGCTGGAGCCCTATGTGACCACCCGCGAGAAGGGCACCGGCCTCGGCCTCGCCATCGTCGGCAAGATCATGGAGGAGCACGGCGGCGGCATCGAGCTGAACGACGCCCCGGAGGGGCGCGGCGCCTGGATCCGCCTGCGCCTGCGCCAGGACGGCCGGCCGGAGGGGGCGGCCGGCCGCGCCCTCCGCTGTGGACGCAGCGGGGAGGGCCTGAGCCATGGCGATGGACATTCTCGTCGTCGACGACGAACGCCGATATCGGCGAACTGGTCTGCGGCATCCTGGAGGACGAGGGCTACGGCGCGCGCACCGCGCGGGACGCGGATTCGGCGCTCGCCGCGATCGCCCTGCGGCGGCCCAACCTGATCTTCCTCGACATCTGGCTCCAGGGCTCGCGCCTCGACGGCCTGGAACTGCTCAACGAGATCAAGGCCCAGCACCCGGACGTGCCGGTGGTGATGATTTCCGGCCACGGCAACATCGAGACCGCGGTCGCCGCCATCAAGCGCGGCGCCTACGACTTCATCGAGAAGCCGTTCAACGCCGACCGCCTGGTGATGGTTGCCGAGCGGGCGCTGGAGACGCTGCGCCTCAGGCGCGAGCTGAAGGAGCTGAAACAGCTCACGCCGCACGGGCGCGCCATGGTGGGCCGCTCCTCGTCGGTGCAGCAACTGAAGGCCACCATCGAGCGGTCGGGCCGACCAATTCGCGCATCCTCATCGTCGGGCCGTCCGGCTCCGGCAAGGAGCTGACCGCCCGCATGATCCATGCGGCGTCCTCGCGGGCCAACGGCCCGTTCGTGGTGCTGAACTCCGCCGCCATCACGCCGGACCGGCTGGAGTACGAGCTGTTCGGGGTGGAGGCGGGCGAGGGCCGCGAGCGCCTGCGTGGCGCGCTGGAAGAGGCGCACGGCGGCACGCTGTTCCTCGACGAGATCGCCGACATGCCGCGCGAGACCCAGAACCGGGTGCTGCGGGTGCTGGTGGAACAGACCTTCTCCCGCGTCGGCTCGGCCGAGAAGGTGAGCGTCGACGTGCGCATCATCTCCTCCACCGCCCGCAATCTGGAGGAGGAGATTTCCAAGGGCCGGTTCCGCGAGGACCTCTACCACCGGCTCTCGGTGGTGCCGATCCGCGTGGCCCCGCTCGCCGAGCGGCGCGAGGACATCCCGGACCTGGTCGAGTTCTTCGTCGATTCGATCTCGCAGACCACCGGCCTGCCGCGGCGGCCCATCGGCGAGGACGCCATGGCGGTGCTGCAGTCCCACGACTGGCCGGGCAACGTGCGCCAGCTGCGCAACAACGTGGAGCGGCTGCTGATTCTCGCCGGCGGCGACCCGGAGGCGACCATCACCGCCTCCATGCTGCCGCCCGACGTGGGGGCGCTGGTGCCGAGCCTGCCCAACGGCAATGGCGGCGAGCACCTCATGGGCCTGCCGCTGCGCGAGGCGCGCGAGGTGTTCGAGCGCGAATATCTTGCTGCGCAGATCAACCGCTTCGGCGGCAACATCTCGCGCACCGCCGAGTTCGTTGGCATGGAGCGCTCGGCGCTGCACCGCAAGCTGAAGGCGCTGGGCGTGGGCTGATCCACCCCTGCGAAATGGGGGGCAAGCGGGGGCTCGTCTTCGGACCACGGGACGCTTAACCTGCGCGCGATCTGCGGGCGGATCGCGCTGTGCGCGGGGGCGGCGTCGATCGCGAAGCGGCGGGGAAGGGTGGGGCGATGAAGGTCGTGATCTGCGGGGCGGGCCAGGTGGGGTTCGGCATCGCCGAGCAACTCGCCGGCGAGCAGAACGACGTGTCCATCATCGACACGAACCCCCGCCGCATCCAGATGGTGGCCGACCAGCTCGACGTGCGCGGCGTCGTCGGCATGGGCTCGCATCCGGACGTGCTCGCCAAGGCCGGCATCGACCATGCGGACATGATCATCGCCGTGACACTGCACGACGAGGTCAACATGGTCGCCTGCCAGGTGGCCCATGCGCTGTTCAATGTCCCCACCAAGGTGGCGCGCATCCGCGCCCAGTCCTATCTCGCCCCTGAATGGCGCGACATGTTCGCGCGCGATCAGCTTCCCATCGACGTGGTGATCTCGCCCGAGATCGAGGTGGGCGAGATGGTGCTGCGCCGGCTCTCCCTGCCGGGCGCCATCGACACCGTGACCTTCGCCGACGGCGCGGTGGTGGTGGCGGGCGTGCATTGCGGCGAGGAATGCCCGGTGGTGGACACGCCGCTGAACCAGCTCACCGACCTGTTCCCGGACCTCCAGGCCACGGTGGTGGCGGTCAGCCGGAACGGCAAGACGATCGTGCCGCGCTCCACCGACCAGCTCGCCACCGGCGACATCGCCTATTTCGTCGCCCAGGCGGACCAGGTGCAGCGCACCCTCTCCATCTTCGGCCACGACGAGATCCCCGGCCAGCGCATCGTCATCGCCGGCGGCGGCAATATCGGCCTCTATGTCGCCAGCGAGCTGGAGAAGCGCAACCAGGCGGCGCGGGTGAAGGTGATCGAGGCATCGCGCGAGCGGGCCCAGGCCATCGCCGAGGTGCTGTCGCGCTCGGTGGTGCTGAGCGGCGACGCGCTCGACCGGGCGATGCTCGACGAGGCGGGCGTCGGCGAGGCGGACACCATGATCGCCCTCACCAATGACGATCGCATCAACATCCTCTCCTGCCAGCTGTCCAAGCAGATCGGCGCGCGCGCATCCTGGCGCTGCTGAACGAGCAGGGCTACGCCTCGTTCGCGCGCGGCCTCGGCATCGACGCCCATGTGAATCCGCGCCAGATCACCGTCTCGAAGGTGCTCCAGCACGTGCGGCGCGGCCGCATCCGCGGCGTGCACGCGCTGCTCGACGGGGCAGGCGAGATCATCGAGGCGGAGGCGCTGGAAACCTCGCCCCTGGTGGGCAAGCCGCTGCGCGACCTCGGCCTTCTCGACGGGCTGCGGATCGGCGCCATCGTGCGCAACGGCCAGGTGATGCTGCCCACCGGCGACTTCGTGGTGCGCGCCCATGACCGGGTGGTGCTGTTCGCCCTGGCGAGCGCATCAAGCGCGTGGAACAGCTGTTCCGCGTGGCGCTCGAATTCTTCTGAGCCGGCCGCGCCATGATGGACGTCCCCCGCGCGCTCGCCGGCGCCCTGTTCGCCCTCGGCGTCATGGCGCTGCTGCCGGCCGCCGTGGCGGCGCGGATGGGCACCGGCCAGGCCCCGGCCTTCCTCGCCACCAGCGTCTTCTGCATCTTCATCGCCGGCGCGCTGCGCTTCTCCACGCAGGGCCTCGGGGTCCGCCTGCGCCGCTCCCATGGGCTGGGCGGCCTGGTGGCGCTGTGGATCGTGCTGCCGCTCGCCGCCACCCCGGCCATCGCCATCGCCTCCGGGCTTCCGCCGCTCGCGGCCTGGCTGGAGGCGACCTCCGCTTTGACCGCCACCGGGGTGACGGCGCTGGATCGCGGGCCGGTGTCGCTTTATGTCTGGCTCGGCCTGCTGCAATGGTCCGGCGGTTTCCTCACCATCGTCTCGGTGCTGGCGATCCTGGCGCCGGCCGGGCTCGGCGGCCTGCCCGACCGCACGGTGCGGGGCGGCGGAGCGGTGGATGTGGCCGACCTTCGCCTGATCGCCGCGGAGACGCTGCCGCTCTATCTGGGCGGGACGTTTGCGGTTCTGCTGCTGCTGCTGTTCGATGGGGAAGGGCTCTATGTCGCCTTCACCCTCGCCACCGCCATTGCCTCGGCCGGCGCCCACCTGCCGCCGGAGGCGCACCTCGCGCTGGCCCTCGACCCCGAGGTGAAGTGGATGCTGCTGCCGTTCCTGCTCTGGAGCGCCACCAGCGTGCGCTGGCATCGCGCCTTGCTCTCGCGCCGGATCACCGCCGCGCCGGACCAGCCGGAAAGCCTGGTGCTCCTGGGCTATTGGCTGGTGCTGGGCGTGGTGCTCGGCGCCGTCCTGTTCCGCACCCTGGACATCGCCGCGCTTGAAGCGGTCCGCGATGGCCTGTTCTCGGCCGCCTCGCTGATCGCCACGAGCGGGATCGGTGCGCGCGACGGCACCTATGAGAGCCTGCCGTTCGCGCTCGTGATCGCCGCGGCGCTGCTGGGCGGCGGTGCGTTCTCGGTGTCGGGCGGGCTGAAGATGCTGCGCCTGCGCGCCATGCTGCTGCGCACCCGCGGCGACCTGATGCGCCTCGTCTATCCCAGCCTGGTCCAGCCGGCCTCGGCTGGGGGAGGGGGCATGGGTTCGGCCATGCGCGGCGTCGTGGGGTGGGGCGGCCGCTTCTTCATCCTGTTCGCCGCGGTGCTGCTGGCGGTCAGTGCGGGCATGCCCAGCTTCGAGGCCGCGCTCGCGGCAGCGGCGGCATTGGTGAGCAACACCGGCCCGGTCTATGACGCGGCCGGCAAGGGCTGGCCGGTGATGGCCAGCCTGCCCACCGGATCGGTGATCGCGGCGGGAATCGCCATGGTGGCGGGCCGTCTGGAGATCATCGGCCTCGCCGTGGTGGTCCATCTTCTCTTCTGGCGCACCTGAGCTGAACCCATGTCCCGCATCGCCTATGTCAATGGCCGCTACGTCCCGCATCGCCGCGCCAGCATCCATGTGGAGGACCGCGGCTACCAGTTCTCCGACGGCGTCTATGAAGTGTGCGAGGTGCGCGGCGGCCATCTGGTGGACGCGCGCCGGCATCTCGACCGCCTGGAACGCTCGCTGTCGGAACTGCGCATCGCCATGCCCATGGGCCGGCCGGCGCTGATGGCGGTGCTGCGCGAGGTGGTGGCGCGCAACGGCGTGAAGGACGGCATCGTCTATCTCCAGGCGACGCGCGGCGTCGCCCGCCGTGATCATGCCTTCCCGGCTCCGGGCACCGCGCCGAGCCTCGTCGTCACCGCCCGGCGCGCCGACATGGCGGGCCAGGACCGACTGGCGGCGGCGGGCGTGAGCGTGATCTGCGTGCCGGAGAACCGCTGGCCGCGTGTCGACATCAAGACCGTGGGCCTCCTGCCCAACGTGCTCGCCAAGCAGCAGGCAAAGGAGTCCGGCGCCCGCGAGGCCTGGTTCGTGGATGCGGACGGCCACGTCACCGAAGGCTCCTCCACCAATGCCTGGATCGTCACCGGCGACGGGCGCATCGTCACCCGCCCGGCGGAGAGCGGCATCCTCAAGGGAATCACCCGCGCCGTCGTCGTCGATGCCGCCCGCGCGCTCGGGCTGGTGATCGAGGAACGCGCCTTCACCCCGCAGGAGGCCTATGGCGCGCGCGAGGCCTTCATCACGGCGGCCTCGACCCTGGTCATGCCGGTGGTGAAGATCGACGGCCACGTGATCGCCGATGGCCGGCCCGGCCCGGTGGCACGGGACCTTCGGCAACGTTTCCACACCTTTGCAGAGGTATCATGATATATGTGAGCCGGCACGACGATGCTGCATGGCAAAAATTATTGCGCCGCCGCAGCACTGTGCCATTCTAGGAAGACAACTCCCCCGGCGCATCGGGCACGGACGCTCGGCACCGAGGGCTCAACGCCCTAAAAAGAACGGATATTAAAATGGCGGCGGAACGGCAACAGAACCTCCAAGACACCTTCCTCAACCACGTCCGCAAGAACAAGACCCCTTTGACCATCTTCCTCGTCAACGGCGTGAAGCTGCAGGGGGTCGTCACCTGGTTCGATAATTTCTGCGTGCTGCTGCGGCGCGACGGCCACTCCCAGCTGGTCTACAAGCACGCCATCTCCACCATCATGCCGGGCCATCCGGTGCAGCTGTTCGATCCCACCGACGAAGCCGGGGAGAAGGCCTGATCCCGTGGAGCGCCGCAGCGCCAAGGGGGATGAGCAGGGGAGCAACCGGGACCGCCAAGCGGGGCGCCAAAGGCGCCGGCGACGCGGCCGAAACCGACCCCGTGCATCCCGAGGGGCACCCGGATCTGCGCGAGAAGAAGGACGCCGCCGGCCCCGCCTCGTCGCGGGGCAGTGTCGACCGGATTCAGCCGCCGACCCGCTGCGCGGTCATCTCGCCCATCCTGTCCAAGCGCGCGACGCGCGGCGCAAGCGAGCGGCGCAGCCCGCAGGCGCGCCTCGACGAGGCGGTCGGCCTTGCGGCGGCCATCAGCCTCGACGTGGTCTATGCCGGCCTCGTGCCGCTGTCGGAGATCCGCCCCGCCACCTATCTCGGCACCGGCAAGGTTGAGGAGATCGCCGCCATCGTGAAGGCGGAGGCGGTGGACCTCGTCTTCTTCGACGCCGCGCTCACCCCCGTGCAGCAGCGCAACCTGGAAAAGGCCTGGACCGCCAAGGTGGTGGACCGCACGGCGCTGATCCTCGAAATCTTCGGCGAGCGCGCCCGCACCAAGGAGGGCGCGCTCCAGGTGGAACTGGCCCACCTCAACTACCAGCGCTCGCGCCTGGTGCGGTCCTGGACCCATCTGGAGCGCCAGCGCGGCGGCTTCGGCTTCCTCGGCGGCCCCGGCGAGACCCAGATCGAGGCCGACCGCCGGCTCATCGGCGAGCGCATCATCCGCATCGAGAAGGAGCTGGAGCAGGTCAAGCGCACGCGCGGCCTGCACCGGGCGAGCCGCAAGCGCGTGCCGTATCCGATCGTGGCGCTGGTGGGCTACACCAATGCCGGCAAGTCGACGCTCTTCAACCGGCTCACCCGCGCCGAGGTGATGGCGCAGGACCTGCTCTTCGCCACCCTCGACCCGACGCTGCGCGCGGTGGACCTGCCGCACGGCACGCGCATCATCCTGTCCGACACGGTGGGCTTCATCTCGGAACTGCCGACCCAGCTGGTCGCCGCCTTCCGCGCGACGCTGGAGGAGGTGCTGGAGGCGGACCTGATCCTGCACGTGCGCGACATCTCCCACCCCGACACCGACGCCCAGGGGCAGGACGTGGACGACGTGCTCGCCGATCTCGGCGTCGAGGCGACGCCGGGCGGACGGGTGGTGGAGGTCTGGAACAAGATCGACCGCCTGTCCGGCGAGGAGCGCGAGGCGGTGGAGAACCAGTGCCGCCGCGCCGACGGCCTCGACGGGCCGGTGGCGGTCTCCGCTCTGACCGGCGAAGGCACCGACCACCTGCTCGGCCTGATGGAGCGGCGCATCACCGCCGGGCGGGTGACGCTCGCCGTCACGCTCGCCGCCGCCGACGGGGAGGGGCTCGGCTGGCTCTACCGCCACGGCGAGGTGCTGGAGCGCACCGCCGATGCCGACGGGGCGGTCCATGTCAGCCTGCGCATCGCCCCCGAGCGGGTGCGGCTGGTGTCGCGCAAGTTCGGCGCCAAGCGCGTGCACGAAATCTAGGCGCGTGCACGCGATTTAAGGGAACCGGAGCGCCGCCGCTCCCGGCGGCGACCGCTCAGAAGCTCGGCGTGTCGCCGTCGAGCGGGCTCCACTGGCCGTTATTGGTGGGATCGCCGGGCGGGCCGGAGCCGTAGCCGCCGGACAAATCGGGCGGGAACACATAATCGTTGTTCTCGCCCTTGCCGATGCTCACGTCCGGGCGGATCGCCGGACCCGGGCCGGGGTCGAGATAATTGCCCTGGGGGATCACCGGCAGCTGGATCACGCGCGGCGTGATGGTCACCTGCGGGCGCGAGGACTGGGCCCACGCCTCCACCGCCATCTGGGTGGCGAGGGCGGCGGCCACCGCGCCCACCAGCGGCCATACCCGGTTCTGGCCGGGTCCAAATCCCAAGGGCAAGCGAAGGTCGTTCATTGCGGTGTCCCGGCCAGGCCGCGGCGGCGCGCGCCGTGGCATCGGACGCCTTAGAAGCACGTTCCCGCGAAGGTGTGAAGGCCCCGTGCTGCGATCCGCGCGCGGCCTATGGCGCCGCCGCCGGAGCCGCTAAGCTTGCGCCCGGCAAGAGAATCGATCCGGCAGGAGCGCGGACATGGGTCGGGATGTGGGGCGGGAGATGGGGCCGAACACGGGGCGGAATGAGTCTGGCCAGCCGCGCCGCGGCGCCGCATTGGGGCTGCTCGCGGCGTTGCCTCGGCCTCGATGGCGACGCTGGCCGCCGGGGCGGCGACCGCGGCACCCGCCCGCATCATCCTCCTGCGCCACGGCGAGAAGCTGAACGACTGGCAGCTGTGCCCGGTGGGCGTTCAGCGCTCCCAGGCGCTGAAGGCGCAGCATGTGGGCAAGGGCGCGGCGGACAGCCTGTTCCGGCCCGGCGAGACGCCCAAGGCGTTCTTCGCCATCACCCTCCACACCCTGGAGCTGATCACGCCCGCGGCGACCTCCTGGGGCCAGCCGGTCATCACCTATTCGGTGCTGCCCGAGGGCACGGTCGCCGGGTTCCAGGAGCAGCTCAACGCCCAGACGCGGCTGGCGGCGCACGATTGGCTCACCGATCCGCGCTGGGACGGCGCGACGATCGTGGTCACGTGGGAGCACGACCACATCGCCAAGGTGATCCCGCCCGGCAAGGCGGACAAGAAGCAGGCCCGGCGCCGGTGACGCTCTATGACCTCCTCGGCTTGGCGAAATTCCCGGACGCTCCGGCCAACTGGCCGGATGCGACCTACGACTATTTCTGGATCATCGACTTCGATCCGGCGACCAAGGCGCCGTCCGCGTTCAAGATGGAGAAGCAGGTGTTCACCGGCGCCTTCGCCGGCGTGCCGCAGAACGACTGGGGCGCGCCCAACGGCCTGACGGCCGCCAGCAAATGCCAGCTGGACAAGGCCGAGACGAAGGCGGACACGAAGCGCGGCGGGAAGAAGTAGGACGCCGCCGCAGCGCCCGCCTCAGCGCCCGGCCCAGCGGCCGATGAGATAATCGAGCGAGATCGCGCCCGGTCCGCGCGCCACCACCAGCAGGAACAGCGCGGCCCAGGTGCCGTGCGTCGGCCAGGCGTCGGGATAGACGAACAGCTGGATCACCGCCGTCATGCCGAGCAGGCCGAGCGCGGCGAACCGGCTGGCGAGCCCGAGCACCAGCAGCGCCGGCAGGACATGCTCGGCCGCCGTCGCCAGGTGCGCCGCGACGGCGGGGTCGAGCAGCGGCAGCCGGTATTCCTCCTGGAACAGATAGACCGCATTCTCGGACACGCGCCAGTTGGCGTCGAGCTTGGTCTGGCCCGACTGCCAGAACACCGCCGCCGGAAACACCCGCGCGGCGAGGCCGAGGACGGCATAGGGGATGCGCTCGCCCAGAAGGGCGATGCGGCGCAGCCGGCACAGGAGATGGGGCGCCGGACGATCGGCAAGGGCGTGGTCGGTCATGGCTGGGCCTCCGGGGCCGCAAAGGCGCCGGCCTGGGCCAGCGCGGTCAGGATGAGGGAAAGGTCTGCGCCGGGCTCTACCAGCGCCGCCGTCGCGGCGGCCGCGGGACCCTGCGCCAGGGGCATCGAGGAAGACGGCGCCGCCGGGCGGCAGCAGCACGGCCGCAACCTCCAAGCCGGGCCGGGCGGACGAGGACGTCCTCGGCCGCTCCAGTCGTCCAACCGCGCCAAGCGCCGCGCGGCCCGTGTTCATGCGCCACAGCGTCAGCGCCGGCCATTGCGCGCGCAGCACGAACGCCGCCGGATGGCGCCGCAGGGCAAGCGTCCCGCAAGCCAGCGCCGGCAAATGCTGCACGGTGAGCGGCGCCGCGTCGGCGGCGTGGAAGGCCTCCAGCACCAGCGCCTCCAGGCGTGCCACGTCTGCCAGATAGGGCAGGCCGGAGGCGGGCGGAAACGCCGCAAGGAAGTCCGCGAACGCGCCGCCGAACTGCGCCATCACCGGCCCGCGCGCGGATGGTCGGCGATGAAGAGACGTGCGGCGGCGCGGAAGAATTCGTCGCCGACGATCGACGCGACGGCGGGATACTTCGCCTCCAGCGCGCCGATCAGCGAGGCCACCACATTGTTGCGGTAGACCGAAAAGCGCCGTTCCGGCCGCTCCCCCGGCGGGCAGCGGATGAAAACGGGCGCCGGCAGACCGGCATCGAGGCAGGCGGCCGCGATGGCGGCGTCGGCCGCAGACGGGAGGGCAGGGGATGCCATGGCGCGCCTCACGCCGGCCGCGCGCCGGGCGGCGGCGACCG
>NZ_JBNFNU010000064.1:0-15263 GCF_057364445.1 Xanthobacter sp. BG11Y11_SDJG | reverse complement strand
CGCGGGCGCTGCGGCCACGCCGGCCGTGGCGTCGTGCACCATATGGCCGGAAACCGGCCGGTGCGGATGCGGTGCCAGGAGCTTCTTCGGCGCGATGAACAAATACATGGTCAGCACGTAGGGGGCGGTGAAGGAGGGGATGCCCGCAGGCGCCACCATCACGTCCAGCGCGCCCTGCACGAACACCGTCACCACCGTCGCGAGCAGCGCATAGGCGATGACCCGGGGATGCGGCTTAAGGAAGATCACGCCCACCGCCATGGCGGTCAGCACCGGGCTGAAGCCGTAGAGGCCCTGGCTCACCACCGCCGGGTCGGCGCCCATGCCGATGGCGACCGCCATCGCCACCAGCGATCCGCCGATGGCGGCGATGCCGGCCGGCACGGAGGCGATGAGGATGCCGGCGAGGATGATGACGCCGCTGATCCAGCTGCCGAGCAGATAGACCTGGGCGATGTTGCGGAAGAAGATCTCCACCAGCTCCATCGGCGCCGGGATGGCGGCAATGCCCTGCACGTAGTCGGTGGCGAGCTTCGGCGCGTCGCCGGTCACATGGAGCCCGCCGAATGAATAGGCGCCCGCGACCATCAGCCAGCCGGTGAGCACGAATGGGCCGGTGGAGCCGGGGATGTCCCATTTGGCGGTCAGCGTCGCGCTGAAGGCGGCGGTGAACACCGTGCTCGCCGCCGCGCCCACCACCACATAGACCCACAGCTGCGGCGAGGCGGCGATGAAGGTGGGCAGCGCTGCACCCACCAGCACGCCGTTGAAGCCGTAGAGGCCGGAGGAGACCGAGGCGTCGTCGCACGCCATCACCCGCGCCGTGGCGGTCGCCACCACCACGCCGACCGCCGCGCCGATGGTGGTCGCCCACACGCCGGAGGCGTAGGAGGCGAAGGCCATGGCGGCGAAGAACAGGGCGCCGGTAAGCGCGTTCTCCATGAAGAAGACCTGGCTCGTGCCGCGCAGCGCCTGGATTGCGAAATTGGCTTTCGGCTCTGACATGGTCACCCCCCTTAGAGCGGTTTCGAGCGAAGGCGGTCCCGTTTCACGTGAGGAGAATGCGCAAGGTCAAAAATCCCGGTCAGCGCCACAGGGACTGTTGCGGCAGCGAGCGTCCGCGCGCCTCCTCGCGGACGATGCGCCAGAAGCGGCGCACCTCGCCGCGCACGTCGTAGGTCTCGATGCCGCCGCGCGCAGCATCAGGCCGGCCCCGTTGGGCAGGCGGCTGACGCCGGCGATGGCGCGCGGGCTCTCGAGCGGAAAATGGGTCTCGAAGCGGTCCTTGATGCGCCCGGCGACGTCCGGCGGCGCGAGGCACAGGATGTTGGCGAAGGCGTCGAAGCCCCGCATCACCGCCGGCAGGTCGACGGTCGGGTCGTCCTTCTCGATCAGGATCTTCTCGGCGAACAGCTTGCGCCCGTCCGGCCGGCGCACCGCCACCGCCACCGACAGGAGGTCGAGGCCGAAGCGCTCTTCCGCGTGGTGGTGCTTGCGCCCCGCCAGCATCATCTCGCCGTAGAGCAGCGTCGCGTCCGCGGCGATGACGATGTCGGTCTGGTTGATGAAGCGCGAGCTGCGGTAGGGGATGGTGAAGTCGGGCAGGTATTCGAGATAGGCGCCGGCCTCCAGCGTCACCGTCTGGTGCTGCGAGGCGTAGTTCGCGTCCATCTGATGGACCCGGTTGGCGCTCTGCGTGGTGACGTGCGCGCACGCCCCCGCGCCCACATGGATGTCGACCTTGTAGCGGTCGCCCTGGAGGATGCCGCCGCCGATGGAGATGATGGAGCAGATCGGCAGCTCCGGCATCGCCTCGTCCCAATAGAGCGCCTGCTGCACAAGAAGCGGCGTCACGCGGTAGAGGTCGGCGAGCACCGAGCGGCCGTTGCGCAGCGCGAAGCCGAGCCGCAGCTCGCCCACCTTGCCCGGTGCGGCGGCGCGCATCTGTGCCGGCTCGGTCTGGTAGCCGGTCAGTTCGCGGGCCGCATCCAGGCGGGCGAGCTGCTCGTGGAGCGCCATGGCGTCAGGCGTCCGCCGTGGCGGGCGGCGTGACCTTCACGTCGAACAGGGCCATGTCGAGGATCAGGCGGATCAGCTCGTCGACGCCCTCGCCGGTCTTGCAGTTGGTGAAGAGGAACGGCTTCTTGCCGCGCATCAGCTTCGAGTCGCGGTCCATCACCTCGAGGCTCGCACCCACGTAAGGGGCGAGGTCCTTCTTGTTGATGACGAGGATGTCCGACTGGCACACGCCGGCGCCGTTCTTGCGCGGGATCTTGTCGCCGGCGGCGACGTCGATCACGTAGATGTAGAAGTCCGCCAGCGCCGGGCTGAAGGTCAGGGTCAGGTTATCGCCGCCGGATTCGATCAGGATCACGTCGCTGTCGGGATACTTCTCCTCCAGCTCCTCCACCGCGGCGATGTTCATGGAGGGGTCCTCGCGCACCGCGGTGTGCGGGCAGGCGCCGGTCTCCACGCCGACGATCTTCTCCTCCACCAGAACGCCCTTCAGGGTGCGGCGCACCTGCTTGGCGTCCTCGGTCGTCACCACGTCGTTGGTGATGATGAGCGGCTTGATGCCGAGGTCGATGAGCCGCGGCGTGATGGTCTCGATGACCGCCGTCTTGCCGGAGCCGACCGGGCCGCCGATGCCGATGCGGGTGATCTTCTTCATGGACCGCTTCCTTTGCCGATGCCGCGCTCAGTTCATGAACAGGCGGACATGGGTGGTGGTGTGGTGCGCGACGAGCACGTCGAAGACGGGGGCGAAGGACGCCATCTCGTCGAGCGCGAGGTCGCGCACCGCCTGATAGTCGTCCGCGACGCGGCCCTGCGCCGTGAACAGGATGCGCTGCGTGTCGAGATGGTCGATCCGCATCAGCCGCAGTGCGGCGCTCAGGATCATGGAGGCGATGGCGTATTGGTGCATCACGAACGCCTCAACCTCGTCGACGCCCATGTGCGCCAGCGCCAGCGCCTGGCCCACCGGCAGGCAGCCGGGGGTCGCGTCCGCCTTGATGTCGTCGAGCCAGCGCGAGAGGTCGGGCGAGGGCATGATCTTCAGCACCAGCTCGGCGAACTTCTTGCCGACGCGGGTGAGCATCATCTGCTGCTCCTCGCCCACGCGCCGGCAGTAGAGCTCGCGGTCGATCTCGACGATGGCGCCGTGGTCGCCGGAAAGCGCCGCCCGGTGGGCGTGCAGCAAGGCGATGCCGTCCATCCGGGCGGACTGGCGCAGGATCAGCTCCACATAAGCGAGAAGGCTCTCCGGATCGCGGACGATGCCGGTCTGGAGCGCGGATTCAAGGCCGTTCGAGAAGGCGAAGGAGCCGATGGGGAGCGTCGAATCCGAGAACTGCAGCAGGCGCGCCAGATGCACCATGCCGGAGGAGGCGCCGCTTTTCCCGCCCGGGGCCGTCATCCCTTCACCGGCGACTTGGCAGGCCCGTGGGAATGCGAATGGCCATGGTCGTGGGGATGGTCGTGATCGTGGTGGTGGTGATCGTGGCCATGGGGGTGGTCGTGGACATGCGTATGCGCATGGTCGTGGGCGTGCGAATGCCCATGCTCATGCCCGTGCGAATGGGAATGGGAATGCGAATGCGCATGGGAATGGGTGTGGCTGTGCGCATCCGCCTGCGCGACTGCCGACCCATGGGCGCCGTGATGGTGGTGCGGCGTCGCGTCGGCGCCGGCGAACAGCAGGCGCACCTCGCGGGCGTCGAGCTTGGCGGCGATCTCCTCGCCGGGGGCGAAGCGGGTCTTCACGTGCTCGAAGGCGTGGGTACGCATCACCGAGGCCATCACCTTCTGGTCCACCGAGAGCGGCACATAGACGGTGGAGCCCTTGATGACCGCCGGCCAGTGCTGGTTGCCGAGGCCGTGGCCCAGCTCGAAGCAGGTGCGCAGGATCTCGGTGGGCGAGAGCTTTTCCAGGCCCTCCAGCTCGATCACCAGCACGTCCTTCAGCGCGATGCGCGCGGCGACGATGATCCCGACCGCCTCGTCATAGTGCAGCACATCGCCGTCGTGCAGGTGCTCCGAACGCGGCAGGGAGATGGCCAGCTCGATGCCGCCCTCGCTCGCCTTGCGCAGCCGGTTCTTCGGCGCCTCCCACTGCTCGAGCACCAGGAGGTCGACCGCGGCGCCGCGCGCGCGTTCCTGCCACAGCGGATCGCTGAGGTTGCCGAGCGTGGTTTCGACGAGAATCATGCGTGCCTCCGACGGCGGGTTGACGCGCGGCGCTCCGCACCGGCGGGGCCGGCACGCGCCGCGCTCTTTCGCCCCTTGGCCGGTACCATGGGGCGCCGCGGAGCGCACAGCCCTCCGCGGCGGTTCACAGCTCAGCTGAAGAAATAGAGCTGGGCGAGCGGAACGCGCGTGGCCGGCTCGATGGTCGCATGCTCGCCGTCCACCGTCACGGCGAAGGTCTCCGGATTGACCTCGATCACGGGCATCGCGGAGTTGCGCACCATGGAGCTCTTGGTGATGGTGCGCGTGCCGTAGACCGGGACGACCTGGGACTTCAGGCCGTAGCGCTCGACGATGCCGTCCTCCACGCCCGCATGGGAGGTGAACGTCACCCGGGTCTTCGGCAGCGCCGACCCCATGGTGCCGAACATCGGCCGGTAGATCACCGGCTGGGGCGTCGGCAGCGAGGCGTTGGGATCGCCCATCAGCGACCAGGAGATCATGCCGCCCTTGATGACCATCTTCGGCTTGGCGCCGAAGAAAGCCGGCTCCCACAGCACGAGGTCGGCCATCTTACCCACTTCAACCGAGCCGATCACATGGCTGACGCCCTGGGCGATCGCCGGGTTGATGGTGACCTTGGCGACGAAGCGCAGGACGCGCGCGTTGTCGTTGCCGGAGGTGTCGCCGGCATAGGCGCCCTTGCGCTGCTTCATGAGGTCGGCGGTCTGGATGGTGCGCGCCCAGTTCTCGCCCACGCGGCCCATGGCCTGGCTGTCGCTGGAGAGGATCGAGATCGCCCCGAGATCGTGCAGCACGTTCTCCGCCGCAATGGTCTCGGCGCGCACGCGGCTCTCGGCGAACGCCACGTCGGTCGGGATCTTCGGGCTGAGATGGTGGCAGATCATGGTCATGTCGAACAATTCGGCCTGCGAGTTGATCCCGTAGGGCAGGGTCGGATTGGTCGAACTCGGGATGACGTTCGAGAGGCTGGCCACGCGGATGATGTCCGGGGCATGGCCGCCGCCCGCGCCCTCCGTGTGGTAGGTGTGGATCGTGCGCCCCTCGAAGGCGGCAATGGTGTTCTCCACGAAGCCGGATTCGTTGAGCGTGTCGGTGTGGATGCAGATCTGGACGTCGAAATTGTCGGCGACCGTGAGGGCGGCGCGGATCGCGCCCGGCGTGGAGCCCCAGTCCTCGTGAATCTTGAGGCCGATGGCGCCGGCGCGAATCTGCTCCTCCATGGGCAGGGGCGAGGAACAGTTGCCCTTGCCGAGCACGCCAGCATTCACCGGCCAGGCATCGAAGGAACGGAGCATCATCTCGATGTTCCACGGGCCGGGGGTGATGGTGGTCCCGTTGGTGCCGTCGCTCGGCCCGATGCCGCCGCCGAACAGCGTCGTCACGCCATTGGACAGCGCCGCCTCGGCCTGCTGCGGCGCGATGAAGTGCACATGGGCGTCGATGCCCCCGGCGGTGAGGATGAGGTGCTCGCCGGCGATGATGTCGGTGCCGGCGCCGAGCGCGAGGCCGGGCGTGATGCCGGACATGGTGGAGGGGTTGCCGGCCTTGCCGAGGGCGCAGATCAGGCCGTTCTTGATCCCCACGTCCGCCTTGATCACGCCCTGGACGGCATCGATCACGGTGACGTTGGTGATGACGAGGTCGGGCGCTCCGGCCGCGTTGGTCAGCTCGTTGTCGTAGCCCATGCCGTCGCGCAGCGTCTTGCCGCCGCCATAGACCGCTTCTTCGCCATAGGGGCCGCGCAGGTCCTTCTCGATCTCCACGTAGAGGTCGGTGTCGCCCAGCCGGACCTTGTCGCCGAGCGTGGGGCCATAGAGGTCGGCATATTGATGCCGCGAGATCTTTGCCATCTCAGAACTCCGAATCCGGAAGAAGATGCCTCACGGCTTGGACTTGAACCCGTAGCGCTTGGCCCGCTCGAGGGCGTCGGCGAGGCGCGGGCGATAGTCGTTGTAGCTTTCGTCGCCGACCCAGCCGTCGACGAGACTGTTGAAGCCGAGCACACGCTGTTTGCCCTGGTAGGGGACCAGCGTGACCTCGCGCTCGTCGCCCGGCTCGAAGCGCAAGGCGGTGCTGGAAGGGATGTCGAGCCGCTTGCCGAACGCCTGCTCGCGGTCGAACTCCAGCGCGGCGTTCACTTCGAAGAAATGGAAGTGCGAGCCCACCTGGATCGGCCGGTCGCCGGTGTTGCGGACCTTGAGGGACGTCGTCGGATAGCCGGCGTTCAGCTCGATGTCGTCCGCCGCGAGAACGAGGCCGCCGACCGGGGTCTTCTTCGGATCGCTGTTCATGGTGCGCCGCTCCCGCTGCTACTTGATCGGATCGTGCACGGTGACGAGCCGGCTGCCGTCCGTGAACACCGCCTCCACCTGGACGTAGGGGATCATGTCGGCGACGCCGTCCATGACGTCGTCGCGGGTGATGGCCTTGCTGGCGAGTTCCATCACCTCCTCGACGGTCTTGCCCGCGCGCGCGCCGTCGAGCGCCGCGACCGAGATCAGCGACACCGTCTCCGGGTGATTGAGCTTCAGGCCCTGATCCTTCCGCTTCTGCGCGACCTGGGCAAGCATGTAGATCAGGAGCTTATCGATTTCTCGGGGGGTAAAATGCACAAGCCGCCTCCTCTTCGTTCACGCGCGATTGCGGCGCGCGCCGTGCGCGCATGGCGCCGAAAGCCGACCCGACGATAGCAGAGCACCGCCGCGATGTCTTGTGACGGTGGGAGAGTTCCCTCTACTATTCAATCATTTGCGCGATGTTCTCGCCGTGCAGCAGATCAAACGTGCGCCTCATTGGTTGTATGGGTCTTCACTGGCGGAATCCATATCCCAGCCGGGATATGATTGTCCGGACTTTGCCGGCGATTACGTATGATGATTTTTGTATTACTTCATATTGCAGCCGCAGGCGGGGCCGGAGTGCCGCGGATGCGTCCTAGGCTTGCCGCTCCGCCAGAGGCGGCAGCGCGAATTCGGCCTCGAATGCCGCGGCCGGCATCGGCTTGCCGAACAGATATCCCTGGCCTTCCACGCATCCGCACGAGACCAGATAGTCGCGCTGCGGCGCGGTTTCGATTCCCTCGGCCGTGATCGCGATGCCGAGGTCCCGCCCCATCCGGATGATGGCGCCGGTGATGGCAGCCTCCCGCGGCGACTGGGGCGCCCGGGCGACGAAGCTCCGGTCGATCTTGATGCGCGTCAGCGGGTACTGGGTCAGCATGCTGAGCGACGCATAGCCGGTGCCGAAATCGTCGAAGGCCAGGCCGACGCCCAGTCCCTGCAATTGATACAGCGTATCGAGCACCACGTCGTCCTGGGACAGCACGATGTTTTCGGTCAGTTCCAGTTCCAGGGCCGCCGGTGGAAGCCCGTGCCTCTGCAGGGCCTGCGCCACGTCGCGCGCGAGTTCGCCCGAGTGGAACTGCGCCCCGAAGACGTTCACGGCGATGCGCAGGTCGCCCGCGCCCTCCCGCAGCCAGCGCGCGGCCCGCGCACAGGCTTCGTCGATGACCCACGAGCCGACGGAGCCCGCCAGGCGGCCCTTCTCAAGCTGGGGAAGGAAGGCGGCCGGCTTCAGCAGGCCGCGCGTGGGGTGGAGCCAGCGGATCAGCGCCTCGGCGCCGGTCAGGGCGCCGTCGGCGAGCCGAACCTGGGGCTGGTAGAAGAGCACGAACTCACCCCCTGCCGCCGCCCGGTGCAGGTCGAGGCAATAGACGCTGCGCTCCGCCGCCGCCGAGCGCAGGGTGGGCATGTAGACCGTCTGGCGGCCGGTCCCGAGGCTCTTGGCATGGTGCAGCGCCAGATCCGCATTGCCGATGAGGGCGACCGCCTCCGGCGCGTGTGCGGGCGAGAGCGCAATGCCGCAGCATGCGGTGACGCGGATTTCCTGGCCCGCCAGCGGCGAAAGGCCGGCCAAGTCGTCCTGGATCCGGGCCGCCAGCTCCAGCGCCCCTGCGTCGTCCTCCACTTCGGCAAGCACGGCGAATTCGTCGCCGCCGAGCCGTGCGACGGCGATCCCCTCGGAGCCGGCGATCCGGAGCAGGAGCGCGCCCGTGGACCGCAGAATCACGTCGCCGGCGGCCGGGCCGAGCACGATGTTGATGTCCTGGAAGCCGTCGAGGTCGAGCAGGATCGCCGCCATCCGTGCGCCACGCAGAAGCGCCTGCTCGGCTTTCCGGTAGAATTGTACGCGGTCGTCGAGCCCCGTCAGCGGATCGGCGCCGACGGTGCGCGGAAGGGCCTCCGTGCTCCCGTCCGTGGCGTCGGGCGATGGCGCCGCACAGCCGCCGCAGACGTCGATACGGCGCAACTCGAGCCGGTCCTCCGCCATGCGCGCGAGTTCCGAAAGACGTGCCCGGTCCTCCTCGGAAAAGGCCGGGTGGGGCTTGGAATCGATCACGCAGAGAACGCCCAGCGCGTGCCCGTCGATGGAGCGCAGCGGAATGCCGGCATAGAACCGGATGGCGCTTTCGCCGGTGACGAGAGGGTTGTCATGGAAACGCTCGTCCTTGGTCGCGTCCAAGACGATCATCGCCGAATTCCCCAGGATCGCATGGGCGCAGAACGAGACGTCGCGGCTCATGTCCACGTCGCCGAGCCCGGTGCTGGCGGCAAAGAACACATGGTCGTGCCCGATCATGTTCACCGCCGCGATCGGCATGTCGAACATGCGCGCGGCGATCCGCGCCACGGGATCCAGGTCGGGGAGAGGACGTTCATCGGCGAAGCCGTAGGCGCGCAGGGCGGTCAGGCGTTCCGCCTCGTCCGGGGGCAGGGCTGGACATCTCATGGGATTGGCTCCCAGCTTCGGTCGCGCACGGTCCCCACCCGTCGCGACTCGATTGGGGCAGAAGGATAAATCCCAGCCGGCACCATTGACAACCGTGGGTTACATCCGACGGACAGCTGGCCCCTGCGGCCGCTCCGCCTCGGGCGGGTGCTCGATGGAGGTGGGCCAGGTGCCGTCCGCCATCAGGCGCTGGCGCTCGGTGCGCGCCTCGTGTTCATGGGCCGCCCGTTCCTCTACGGCGCCGCGATTGCCGGCGCGGCGGGCGCGCTCCGGGTCCACGAGATCCTGCGGTCGGAGATCGCCCGCGATCTGGCGCTGCTCGGCGTCAGCGATATTCGCGGCCTCGACGAATCTGCGCTGGCCCCGGGGGCTCCCGCCCCGTAGCGGCGGAGGTCAGGCCCCCGTGCCGTTCGCCCCGTAGCGCGCCGCCAACTGGTCGGTGGCGCGTGCGAGCAGGCCCATATCGACGCCCACGGCGATGAACACAGCGCCGGCCTCAAGGTAATGATCGATGAGGTGGGGCTCGGTGGTGAGCACGCCCGCCGGCTTGCCGGCGGCGCTGATGCGGCGGATGGCGTCGCTCACCATCGCCACCACCTCCGGATGGGACGGCGCGCCGAGGTGGCCGACACTGGCGGCAAGGTCCGCCGGGCCGATGAAGATGCCGTCAACGCCCTCGACGGCGGCGATGTTCTCCAGGTCGTCGAGCGCGGTCTTCGTCTCCACCTGCACCAGCAGGCACAATTCCTGCGCGGCGCGCGCGGCATAATCCTTCACGCGCCCGAAGCGGGTGGCGCGGGAGGTGCCGCCGACGCCGCGCATGCCGGCCGGCGGATACTGCATGGCGGCCGCCGCGCGCGCCGCCTCGGCGCGGTTCTGCACATAGGGCAAAAGCAGGGTCTGCGCGCCGATGTCGAGATAGCGCTTGATCAAGACCGGATCGTTCCAGGCCGGCCGCACCACCGGCGCGGTCGGGTAGGGCGCCACCGCCTGGAGCTGGCCGAGCACGGTGTCGATCTCATTGGGGGAGTGCTCGGTGTCGAGCAGCAGCCAGTCGAAGCCTGCGCCGGCCACCACTTCCGCCGCATAGGGATTGGACAGGGTGCACCACAGGCCGACCTGCCGCCGGCCCGCGGCGATGGCATGCTTGAAGGGGTTCAACGGCAGGTCCATGGCGCGTTTCCTGTCAGCTCTCTGGCTCTCACCGGCCCATGGGACGCGCGCGGCCCTTGAAGACAAGACCGGGCCGCGGCAAATTCCACCATATGGAAGAAACCACCGAGGCGGCGCCCGCCGCGGGTCTCGATCGCGAGCCACGCAGCGCCGGGCGCGCGCCCACCAACATCGTCACCGGCGCGCAGAGCATCCACCGGGCTTTCGGGGTGCTGCGCCTCCTGGCCAATGCCGGGGCCGGCGGCATGCGCCTCACCGAGATCGCCCAGGACCTCGGCCTCACGCCGCCCACCGCCTACCGCATCCTTCAGGTGCTGATGGAGGAGGGGGCGGTCGAGCGCCTGCGCGCGGAGCGGCGCTACGTGGTGGGTGCCGAGGTGGCGCTGCTCGGGCTCTCGATCCGCTCGCGCGTGGGGCTGCAGGAGATTGCCGAGCCGGTCCTCACGCGCCTGTGCGGCGAGGTGGGCGATGCGGTGTTCCTCACCGTCCGTTCGGGCTTCGATTCCGTGTGCGCCGATCGGCGTATCGGCACCTATCCGGTCCAGGTGCTGTCGATCGGCGTCGGCTCGCGCCGCCCGCTCGGGGTCAGCGTCGGCGGCATGGCGATCCTCTCGGCACTGCCGGCGGCGAAGGCGAGCGCGATCCTCGCCGCCAATGCCGAGCGGTTCGAGCCCTACAACATGACGCTGGAGACGCTCTCCGCCCGGCTCGCCCAGGCGCGCCAGCAGGGCTTCGTCTATGCCGATCCCGCGATCGTGCGCAGCACGCGGGCGCTCGCCTTCCCGGTTTATGATGCGGTGGGCAATCCGGCCTGCGCCATCAGCACCATCGCCATCCGCCGGCGCCTGCCGGCGGGCCGCATCGCGCCGCTGGTCAGCCTGTTCCGCCGCGCGCCGCGGAGCTGTCCGAAGACGCTCGCCGCCACGGCCCGCAGGCGCTGACGGCGCGGCTCAGGTCTCCTCCTCGAACGCGGCATCACGCAGCCGGGAGGCGCGCGGCAGCGCCATCACCACCAGCAAGGCGGCGGCCAGCAGCAGCAAAGCAAGGGACACCGGCTGGGTGAAGAACACGGTTGCGTCGCCGCCGGAGATGGTGAGCGCGCGGCGCAGATTTTCTTCCATCAGCGGGCCGAGGACGAAGCCGAGCAGCAGCGGCGCCGGTTCGCACTGGAGCTTGGCGAGCACGTAGCCGAGGACGCCGAAGGCCGCCATCACATAGACCAGAGCGGTCGAGTTGGAGACGCTGTAGACGCCGATCGCGCACAGAACCAGGATCGCCGGATAAAGAACCCGATAGGGGATCTTCAGCATCTGCACCCACACGCCCACCAGCGGCAGATTGAGGATGACGAGCAGCAGGTTGCCGATCCACATGCTGGCGATCAGGCCCCAGAACAGGCTGGGATTGGCGCTCATCACCTGCGGGCCGGGCTGGATGTTGTGGATGATGAGCGCGCCGATCATCATCGCCATCACGGCGTTGGAGGGCAGGCCGAGCGTGAGCATGGGGATGAACGAGGTCTGCGCGCCCGCATTGTTGGCGCTCTCGGGCCCCGCGACGCCTTCGATGGCGCCCTTGCCGAAGCGGGAAGGGTCGCGCGCGATGCGCTTCTCCAGCATGTAGCTCGCGAACGATCCCAGGATCGCGCCGCCGCCCGGCAGGATGCCGAGGATGGCGCCGAGCCCGGTGCCGCGCACCGCCGCCGGCCAGGCGGCGCGGAAATCGGCGCGCGAGAGCAGGAACGAGCCCTTCCCCTCGAACGCCACGGCGGCGCGCGCCTCGTCCTTGCGCTCCAGGTTCGAGATCACCTCGGCGATGCCGAACAGGCCCATGGCGACGGCGACGAAATCGAGGCCGTCGAACAGATCGGAGATGCCGAAGGTGAAGCGCAGCGCGCCGCTGTTCACGTCGGTGCCGACGAGCCCCAGCACCAGGCCCAGCACCACCATGGCCACCGCCTTCAGCACCGAGCCGTGCGCCAGCACCACGGCGGCGATGAGGCCGAGCACCATGAGCGAGAAGTATTCCGGCGCACCGAAGCCGAGCGCCAGTTCCGACAAGGCCGGGGCGAAGCCGGCGATGGCGAGCGTGCCCACCGTGCCGGCGAAGAAGGAGCCGAGCGCCGCCACCACCAGCGCCTCGCGGGCGCGGCCCTGCCGGGCCATCTGGTAGCCGTCGATGGCGGTGACCACGGAGCTGGTTTCGCCCGGCAGGTTCACCAGGATCGCCGTGGTGGAGCCGCCATATTGCGCGCCGTAATAGATGCCCGCGAGCAGGATCAGCGCCGTCGTGGGATCGAGCCCGAAGGTCAGCGGCATGAGCATGGAGATGGTGGCCACCGGACCGAGGCCCGGCAGCACGCCGATGGCCGTGCCGAGCACCGTGCCGAGCAGGCAGTAAGCGAGGTTCTGCAGGCTGAGGGCGACCGAGAATCCCAGCGCCAGATTGTCGAGGAGGCTCATGGCGGGTCCAGCTTTGGCTCGGGCGGCGCCGGTGCGGTCACGCGGCGAAGGCCGGCCACAGCGGCACCGGCAGGCCGAGCAGGAAATAGAACAGGAACGATGCCGCCGCGCCGAGCGTGGCGGCGATGACGAGGCTCTCCACGAGCCCCTGGCCGGACCGCGCGACGCGGCTCACCAGCACCATGAGCGCCACCGCGGCGAACAGGCCGAGCAGGTCGAGGCCGAAGCCGAACAGGCACACGGCCGCGGTGACAAGCAGCAGCGGCCGCCAGGACAGGCGGAGCGCGGCCGCCGCCTTGTCCCGGACCGCCACCAGCGCGATGGCGGCGCCGAGCGCCACCAGCAGCCCGGCGAGCAGCATCGGAAAACGCCGGGACCCAGATGCGCCGGGGTGCCGATGCCGTAGCCCCGGGAGAGCACGAAAACCGCGACGCCGACGGCGACGAAGAAGAGGCCGGCCAGGACATCTCTCGTGTTCGCGACCATCGGGCTTCCTTTCCTCCGGATGAAGCGAGGCGGGAGCGGCGGTGCAACGCCGCTCCCGCCCGTGCGCGGAGCGCTCCGGCTCGCGGTCCGGGCGCCGCCCGTGCGTTCATTCCGCCTTGATGTTGGCGTCCTTGATGACCTGGGTCCAGCGCGCATCGAGCTTGGCGATATACGCGTGGAAGGCGTCCGGCTTCATGGCGCGCGCTTC
This sequence comes from Xanthobacter sp. BG11Y11_SDJG, assembly GCF_057364445.1. Lineage (NCBI taxonomy): Bacteria > Pseudomonadati > Pseudomonadota > Alphaproteobacteria > Hyphomicrobiales > Xanthobacteraceae > Xanthobacter > Xanthobacter sp. BG11Y11_SDJG. Next base: position 1,934 of record NZ_JBNFNU010000064.1, on the reverse strand, counting down.
CGAGCCCATGGTGGCGAAGCGCTCGATCACCTCCGGCTCGGCCAGGATCTTGGCCAGCGCGTCGGCGAGCGCATTGACCACCGCGGCCGGGGTCTTGGCGGGCGCGAACAGGCCGGTGAAGGTGGTGGCCTCGAAGTCGGCGAAGCCGGCCTCCTGGAAGGTCGGAACGTCCGGCAACTGCGGCACCCGCTTCGCCGAGGTCACGGCGAGCGCCCGCGTCTTGCCGTCCTTCACATAGGGCAGGGCCACCGAGATCTGGTCGAAATTGAACTGGACCCGGCCGGCGAGCACGTCGGTCGTGGCCGGGGCGTTGCCCTTGTAGTGCACGGTGGTCCACTTGGTGCCGGCGAGCTTCTGCAGGAGCTCGCTGGCGAGGTGGTTGGTGGTGCCGGCGCCGGGCGAGGCCATGATGAGCTTGGGATCGCTCGCCTTGGCGAGGGCCAGGAAGTCGGCCAGGGTCTTCGCCGACACCGACGGGTTCACCTGCAGCACCATGGGGGTGAAGGAGATCGAGCTGATGGTCTCGAAATCCTTCGACCAGACATAGGGGGTGCGGCCGAAGATGATGGGGCTGAAGAGCAGGGGGCCGTTGGCGGCGACGAACAGGGTGTAGCCGTCCGGGGCGGCGCGGGCCACGGTCTCGCCCGCGATCATGCCGCCCGCGCCGGGCTTGTTCTCCACCACGAACGGCTTGCCGAACGTGTCCTGCAGCTTGGCGGCGATGATGCGCGCCGCGCCGTCCACGTTGCCGCCGGGCGGGTAGGGCACCACGAGGCGGACGGTCTTGTCGGGCCAGCTCTGCGCCACGGCCGGGGCGGCCACCGCCACCGCGAGCGTCGCCACGGCGCAGGCGCGGATGAGATGTCGAAGCATGATCTCCCTCCCTGTTCGGCGCGCCGCCACCGCCTGCCCATGACGGGCCGGGCGGCGCACGGATGCGTCCTTGCTTGAGCCGCACTTAGGCCCTTGCCGGGGAGGCGGCAATCGGCGCCTGCAGGAACTTCCATATAATGGAAAGATGGAGCCCCCCGGATGAGGCAGCCCTGTTGTCCTTCGGGCGCCCCGTGGCGGGATATCCTGCACCGATGCACCGTGCTTTCCAAATGATGGAAGTTTTCGCCGCTCCAGCTTGCCGCCCCCGCCGCGCGGACCTATGGCCGGATGACGTCGTCCAAGTGCGGGTATTTTCATGCAGATCCGGCCGGAAGAGCTCGGAGCGGAGGAATCCTACAAGCTGCTGACCGGGATCGTGGTGCCGCGGCCCATCGCCTGGATCACCACCTTGTCGGCAACCGGCTCGGTGAACCTCGCGCCGTTCAGCGCCTTTACCTTCGTGTCGCCGAAGCCGCCCATGCTGGCCGTGAGCATCGGCCACAAGGCGGGGGTCTACAAGGACACCGCCGTCAACATCCTGCGCACCGAGGAATACGTGGTGCACATCGCCGACCAGCCGCTCACCGGCGCGGTGCACGGCAGCGCGGTGGAGCATCCGCCCCATGTCAGCGAGGCGGAGGTGCTGGGTCTCGATACCCTGCCGAGCGAGAAGGTGGCGCCGCCGCGCCTCGCCGCCGCGCCGATCGCCATGGAATGCCGGTTCCGCCACTGCATGGAGTTCGGCGAGACCAAGAGCCGCCTGATCGTCGGCGAGGTGGTGCTGATCCATCTGCGCGACGGGCTGGCGCGCAACGGCAAGATCGACACGCGCGCCCTCAACCCCATCTGCCGCATCGCCGGGCCGAACTACGCCACGTTGGGCGAGATCGTCACCCTCGCCGCGATCGGCCAGACCCCGAAATCCTGACGCGGGCGGAAGGAAGACCCGAATGAAACTCGCCAGCTATTCCGCCGCCGGAACGCCCGGCTACGGCGTCGTGACGCCGGCCGGCGTGGTCGACCTCGCCCGGCGGCTGCCCGACTGCCGACCCTGCTCGACC
>NZ_JBNFNU010000063.1:0-15546 GCF_057364445.1 Xanthobacter sp. BG11Y11_SDJG | reverse complement strand
CCCGGCGGCAGGCGCGCGCGTCGTCACCGCCTGCTGCGCCTTGCCCTTCTCGGCCTTGGCCTGCGCGGCCTTGCCCACCTCGCCTTTCTGGGCGGCGGGCGCGAGCTCCGCGCGGGAGGGAAGCACGGCCACGGCGAGCGCGCCGGCCATGACGATGGCGACGGCGAGCGCCTCAGCCGACTTCCACATTTTCCGTCTCCCCGTTGCCATGCACCAGCCAGGTCTGGATGCCGTTGTTGTGGTAGATCGAGTTCTCGCCGCGCACCTTGCGCAGCTCGGCCTTGGTGGGCTGCACGTAGCCGGTCTCGTCCATGGCGCGGGACTGCACCATGAGTTCGCGCCCGTCCCAGTCGAAGTCGAGATAGAAGCGCGTCATGGCCATGGGCAGGGCCGGCCCCTCAATGCGCGCGGTGGTCCAGTTGCGCCCGCCGTCGAGCGAGACGTCCACCCGCTTGATGGTGCCGCGGCCCGACCAGGCGATGCCGGAGACGACGTTCGGACCCTTGTGCCTCAGCGGCGCCTGCGGGCTCGGGCTCGTCACCACGGACTTCGCGTCCATGACGAAGGTGTAGCGGCGCGAGCGCCCGTCGGCGAGCAGGTCGGTATACTTGGCGGTCTCCTCGCGCTGCGCCCACGGCTGGTCGCCCACCTCGATGCGGCGCAGCCACTTCACCCACATATTGCCTTCCCAGCCCGGCACCACGAGCCGCACCGGATAGCCCTGCTCGGGCCGCAGCGCTTCGCCGTTCATGGCGAAGGCGACGAGGCAGTCGTCGAGCGCCTTGTGGAGCGGGATGGAGCGGGTCATCACCGAGGCGTCGGCCCCCTCGGCGAGCACCCACTTGGCCGAGGTCTTCACCCCCGCCGCGTCCAGGAACGCGCGCAGCGGCACGCCGGTATAGAACACGTTGTGGATCATGCCGTGGGTGAACTGACAGCCATTGAGCTGGGCTCCGCGCCACTCCATGCCGGAATTGGCGGCGCATTCCAGGAAGTAGGCGCGGTTCACCCGGCCGGGCATGCGCTTGATATCGTCGAGCGTGAACACCAGCGGCTTGTCCACGAGGCCGTGGATCATGAAGCGGTATTTGTCCGGGTCGATCTCCGCCTCGCCGCCGTGGTGGCGCACGAAGCACAGGCCGTTGGGCGTGATGACGCCGTCGAGCGCGTAGAGAGGCGTGAAGCTCACCGAGCTCTCGCGGCTCGCGGTGAGCCATTCCACCTCGCGCCGCACCACGTCCTTCTCGAACTTGGAGGGGACGCCGTAGGGATGGTTGTTCACCCCGACGCCGAGCACCTTCGTCCAGTCGGGGACGGGCACGATGTTGGGGTCCGGCGTTGCGGCCCGCGCCGCGACCGCGGACAGCGGGGCGGCGGCCGCTACGCCGGCGCCGAGGCCGGCCGCGGAGAGGAAGCGGCGGCGGCTGAGGGATGCGTCCCCCTTTTCCCTGCCGCGCCCCTTTCCGGGTTCATGGATCTGGGACATGGCGTCCTCCCTTAGATATTCTTTCATTCGCAAGTATGCATATGTTGGACGGAAAGCGAAACGGCCTTCCTCCCGCTCACGCCCCGGTGACCTTCACCGACGCATTGGGCTTGATGTCGATGGTCTTCTTGGCGGAGACGTAGCGCTCGACGATCTCCCAGATCGGCGGGCCTTCCACGTTCTGGTTCACGCTGGCCCAGCCGGCGACGGTGTAGGACTTGTCCGCCTCCAGCGCCTTGCCGGTCTTCAGGAACACCATGTCGGAGATGCGCGAGCCGATCTCCTTGCCCACATCGATCGCATAGCCGACGCCGCCGACGCGGACCATGTCGCCGCCGCCCTGGAAATAGGGATCGGGGTGGAAGATGTTGTCCGCCACGTCCTCCAGCACGTCCTTGAGCTGCTTGCCGGTCATGGTCATGCGGTAGCAGGCGGGATAGGTGATGGCGGTGGCGTTGGCCACCTGCTCGAAGGTGATGGGATCGCCCGGCAGCAGGGTGGCGCCCCAGCGGAAGCCGGGGGAGAGCGCGATCTCCGCGTCCCGCTCCGCCATCATGGCGTCGCAGATCATGTCGTCGAGCGTGCCGTTAAAGTTGCCGCGGCGGTAGAGCAGGCTGCCCGCCTGCCCCAGCACCCGGTCGATGTCCTTGGCATAGGGCGCGCGGATGTCGGCGACCAGCTTCGCCATCTCCGGATCGGGCGCGATCACGTCCGAGAACACCGGGATGAGCTGGAAGCGGAAGCCGGTGACCTTCCTGTCCTTCACGTCGAGATCGAGGCGCGAGAGGAACTTGCCGTGGGAGCCGGTGGCCACCAGCAGCGTCTGGCCCACCTGCACCACCGCCGGCATGGCGTCGTGGGTGTGGGCGGTGAAGATGGCATCGATGCCCTTGACCCGGGACGCCATCTTGCGGTCCACGTCGAAGCCGTTGTGGGACAGCACCACCACCACGTCGGCGCCGTCGGCGCGGGCGGCGTCCACCTGCTTCTGCATCTCCTCCTCGCGGATGCCGAACTCCCAGTCCGGGATCATCCAGCGCGGGTTGGAGATGGGCGTGCGCGGGAAGGCCTGGCCGATCACCGCCACCTTGGCGCCGCCCTTCTCGAAGGTCTTCCGCGCCTCGAACACCGGCTCCTGCCACTCCACCGAGCGCACGTTCTGCGCCAGGAAGGCGAACGGCGCCTTTTCCTTGATCTCGGTGACCCGGTCGGCGCCGTAGGTGAATTCCCAGTGCCCGACCATGGCGTCGGTCTTGAGGGCGGAGAACACCCTCACCATGTCCTCGCCCTTTGTCTTGAGCGAGGTCCACGAGCCCTGCATGCCGTCGCCGCCGTCGAGCAGCAGCACCTTGTCGTCGCCGCGCTCGGCGCGGATCGCCTTGATGAGGGTCGCCATGCGGTCCATGCCGCCCATGCGACCGTACGTTTTGGCGAGGTTCTGGAAATCCAGGCTGGTCAGCGCATAGGCGTCGCGGCCGCCGGCCGGAAGCTTGAAATAGTCCAGGAACGCCTGGTCGGTGAGATGGGGCGGCAGGCCGCGCGCCTCGCCCACCCCGAGATTGACCGAGGGCTCGCGGAAATAGATCGGCACCAATTGAGCGTGGATATCGGTGATGTGGAGCAGCGTCACCGTGCCCGGCGCGCCGAACTTCAGCAGGTCGCCCTGCGTGAGGCTCTGCCCGCGCGCCGCCTGGGCGAGCGCACCCGGCTGGCCCGCGAACAGGCCCGCGAGCGCCGTGCCGGCAATGAGGAAATCGCGCCTGGAGATCATGTGCGTCCTGCGTTCAAAAGGGGGCGTTCGCTGCGGCGCGGCCGGGACCGGGGCGCGCCGCGCACGGCTTCCCGTTCACGCCTCGCGGCGTGCTGCGGGGGCGTGCCCGTCCGCATGGGACGGGCCGCGGCCGGTGTCTCGGGTCAGCCGGCCTCAGCCGACGGTCAGCTTGGCGGTCGCCTTCTGCTCGGAGCCGCCGTCGTCCTTCCAGGTGAAGGTGAACTCGCCGCTCTCGGTCGCCTTGAAGAAGAACGACTGGAACGGGTTCGCCGAGATCGCCGGAAACCAGTCCGCCTTGAAGAACGGCTTGCCGTTGAACGCCGCCTCGAAGGTGCTGATGATGTCGCGCGGCACGGTCTTGCCGGACGAATCCTTGCGCTGGCCGCTCTCCATCTCGTGGGAGATGAGGGTCTTGATCTCGATGATCTCGCCGGCCTTGGCCTGGGCGGGCACGCGCACGCGGGGCTTGGAGGTGATGGCCATGGTGCGTTTCCTTCCTTGAGTTTCGTTGCCGGTCGCCGCGCGTCAGCCGCCGCAGCCGCCGATGGTCACCTTCACCTGCGCCTTGGCGCTGTAGAGCTTGCCGTCCGACATCTCGGCCACCGCGATCACGTTCTGCGTCTGGGCGAGGCGCATGCGGGTGGAGGCGGAGGCGCGGCCGGAGGCCGGCGTGAAGTGATAGGTGACGACCTGGGGCAGCGGATTGCCGTCGGCGAAGACGTGCACCGCCTTCACGTGGTCGGCGTCCGTCATCCGGCTCTCGACCTCAAGGTTGAGCGGCACGACGAGGCCGTTCTCGGCGATCTCGGGCAGGTCCAGCTTGACCTTGCCCTCGGCCATCGACTTGCCGCCGAACAGCTTCTTCAGCTCGTCGGCGACCTGCGCCTCGGTGGCCAGCGCAAGGTTCGGCGCGAGCGCGCCGCGAAGGCGCCGGCGGCCAACTGGAGCGCCTGCCGGCCGGGTGGGCGGCAAAGCCATTGAACGTCATCCGTTTCCTCCTCGGTGCCGCGCCGCGACGGCGCCTGCAATTCCTAATTTTTATCGGCGGCCCTGGCGGCCTTTTGGAACGGCGGTTCGCCGATCAATTTCACATATTGTGATATCGATTTTTTTGAATGTAAAGTAGCTCCATTCGGCGCCGCGCTTCGGCCAGGAGCGCGCGCGACCGATGCGAGGAACGGCCGAGACTCCACGCAAGAGAGCCGGACGCCGCGAAACGCCAACTTTCGGGAGGATACATGCGACGCAAAGCCACAACCCTCAAGTTCCTGTGCGCGCTCGCCCTCGTCTTCGGCGCGCCGCTGGTCGCGGCCGCCCAGGAGGACGCCAGCGAGAAGGAGATCGAGCGCTACCGCGCCATGATCAACGACCCCATGGCCAATCCGGGCTACCTCGCGGTGGACCGGGGCGAGGAGCTGTGGTCGGCCAAGCGGGGCACCAAGAACGTGTCGCTGGAGACCTGCGATCTCGGCGTCGGCCCCGGCAAGCTCGAAGGCGCGTTCGTGCAGTTGCCGCGCTACTTCAAGGACACCGACCAGGTGATGGACCTGGAGCAGCGCCTGCTGTGGTGCATGGAGACGATCCAGGGTCTCGACACCAAGCCCCTCAGGGCACGGCCCTTTTCCGGCCCGGCCGGGGCTCGGACATGCAGGACCTCGTGGCCTTCATCGCCAACAAGTCGAACGGCATGAAGATCAACGTCGTGCTCGACGATCCGAAGGAGAAGGAGGCCTATGCCATCGGCGAGGCGCTGTTCTTCCGGCGCTCGTCCATCAACGACTTCTCCTGCCAGACCTGCCATGCCGAGCCTGGCAAGCGCATCCGCCTCCAGGGCCTGCCGCAGCTCGACATCCCCGGCAAGGACGCGCAGGCGACCATGAGTTCCTGGCCCACCTACCGCGTCTCCCAGAGCGCGCTGCGCACCATGCAGCACCGCCTGTGGGACTGCTACCGCCAGATGCGCATGCCGGCGCCGGACTATGCGTCCGAAGCCGTCACCGCGCTGGCGCTGTTCCTGAACAAGCAAGCCAACGGGGCCGAACTCAACGTGCCCTCGATCAAGCGCTGAGGCGGGAGGAAACCATGAAAAAAGCAGTCATCGCCGCCGCCCTGATCGTCCCCTCCCTCGCCTTCGCCCAGCAGATCCCGCCGGCGCCGCAGGCGACCGTAGACCGGGTGGTGAAGGAGAGCTTCACCAAGTTGCCCGAAGGCTGGGCGGCGCGCCTCACCCAGGACGAGACCATGCAGGTCTGTTCGCAGACCCGCAATCAGCCCTCCGCCGCGCAGGCGGATGCCATCCTCGCCCGCGAGACCAAGACCGTGGTCTTCCCGGCGGACGGGGTGCTGCTGGGCGACTGGAAGGAGGGCGCGAAGGTGGCCCAAAACGGCCGCGGCGGACAGTTCTCGGACCCGCCCGGCACGGTGAGCGGCGGCAATTGCTATGCCTGCCACCAGATGGACCCCAAGGAAGTGAGCTACGGCACGCTCGGGCCCTCGCTCACCAATTACGGTGCCGACCGCAAATATGCGGCCGAGGATGTGAAGACCGCCTACGCCAAGGTCTACAATGCCCAGGCGGCGTTCGCCTGCTCCTCCATGCCGCGCTTCGGCCATAACGGGGTGCTGACCGAGAAGCAGATCAAGGACGTGGTGGCCTATCTGTTCGACCCGAACTCGCCGGTGAACAAGCCGGCCAAGTGAGACGAGGGCGGGGTGAGACGAGGGCGGGCGCCCAACCGGCGCCCGCCCCGGCTTCTCATCGGGGCGAGGAAAAGATGCTGGAGCCCGGTGCTAGAGCTGCTTCTCGAAGAAGTGGTCGGGATAGGGATCGTCGTTGAAGCGGTCGATCTCGCGCCAGCCGTTGCGGCGATAGAGCGCCAGCGCCTCGCCGAGCGCGCCGTTGGTGTCGAGCCGCAGCGTGGCGATGGCGAGAGCGCGGGCGCCTCTTCCACCGCGTCCATCAGGCGCCGGCCGAGGCCGAGCCCGCGCGCGGAGGGTGCGATCCACAGGCGCTTCACCTCCGCAATCGGCCCACCGGACCCCTTCAGCCCGACGCAGCCCACCGGCAGGCCGTCCGACATTGCCAGCAGGAACACCCCGCGCGGGCGCACCATCGCCTCGGCCTCCGGATCGCGCGAGCGCGCCACGTCGAAGCCGGAGGCAAAGCGGCGCCCGAGTTCGGCATAGTATTCGCCGAGGCACCAGCGCGCCTCGTCGCCGCGCGGGTCCGCCTCCTCGACGGTGATGCGCGCCCGCCCGAGCGCGGAAGCGACGAGGTCCATGGCGTCAAGCAGCGCCTCCGTCCGCGCCGCGCGGGCGAGGAACGACCCGGCCTGCGCATTGGAGAGCGCCTCATAGGCGGCGAACTCCTCCCGGCCGGCATCGGTGAGCCGGGCGATGCGGCGGCGGGCGTCGTCCGGATCGGGCGACGTCTGCACCAGCCCCTCCTCCTCCAGCCCGCGCAGGAGCCGGCTCATGAGGCCCGAATCGAGGCCGAGCCGGGCGCGGATCTGCCCCACGTCGCCGCAGCCCTGGCCGATGGCGTTCAGCACCCGCGCCGCGCCGAGCGGACGCCCGCGCCCGAGGAAGGAGGTGTCGAGCGCGCCCACCTCGGCGGTGACGACGCGGTTGAAGCGGCGGATGCGGGCGATGGGATCGGGCAGCATGATATCTGACTTTAGTCAGAGATATGACGCCGTCAATCCGCTTTGGTCGACGCCACGGCCATGGCAGGGGCACCGGCACGCCTGTCCGACCAACCCTCGCGCAAGCGTGCGTAGCGGTTTCCAGCCTTGCTATCGCTGCAGAACCTGCTATACGCCCCGCTTCCGTCGCACCGGCCGGGGGCTGAACGGACGCTCTTTCTTTGCCTGGGCTATGCCTGGACCAAAGAAAGGGAGGGCATGACCGCCCGCCGTCCCGTGTCCCCGCCTTCCGAGCTTCGCGCCTTTCCGAAAGGCAAGAAGGGCTTGGCGCCGGTGGGGCGGAGAGTTGAAACGAAAGGCAGTGAACACATGCCGCTCTACGAGCACGTGTTCCTCGCGCGCCAGGACGTGACGGCGCAGCAGGTCGAGGAACTGACCACCCGGTTCAAGGGTGTCATCGAGGCGAATGGCGGCTCGGTCGGCAAGACCGAGTATTGGGGCGTGAAGTCCCTCACCTACCGCATCAACAAGAACCGCAAGGCCCACTTCACGCTCATGAACATCGACGCCCCCGCGGCGGCGGTGCAGGAGCTGGAGCGCCAGCAGCGCATCGACGAGGACGTGCTGCGCGTCCTCACCCTGCGCGTCGAGGAGCACGAGGAGACCCCCTCCGCCATGCTCCAGAAGCGCGATCGCGACGACCGCGGTGAGCGGGGCGAGCGCGGCGAGCGTGGTGATCGCGGCGGCTTCGGCGGCGACCGGGGCGGCTTCGGCGGCCGTGAGGATCGCCCGCGCCGTCCGCGTCCCTCCGAGGAGACCCAGAGCGAGGAGGAAGTCTGATGGCGTTCGCTCAGTCCGGTGGTGCCGGCGGCGGCCAGCGCCGTCCCTTCTTCCGTCGTCGCAAGACCTGCCCGTTCTCCGGCCCGAACGCGCCGAAGATCGACTACAAGGACGTGCGGCTCCTACAGCGCTACATCTCCGAACGCGGCAAGATCGTGCCCTCGCGCATCACGGCGGTTTCCGCCAAGAAGCAGCGCGAGCTGGCCGCCGCCGTCAAGCGCGCCCGCTTCCTGGGCCTGCTGCCCTTCGTGATCCGCTGAGGATCACGAGCCGGGGCGTGATCCGCTGAGGATCGCCGCATCGACATGATCCCCGAGGGGATCGCGCGCCTCCGGGCCTGCCGGGGGCGCTTTTCAAACAGACAAGACAGGCCGCGGGGAATGAACCCCGGGGCTTCAGTTGGGGCCGCCGCGCGCCGCCTCTAACCGCCCTCAAGCGGGACAGCTCGTCCAATGGGTCCGCTGATCGTCATCGCCATTGCTGCGGGCGCCGCGTCCGCCCTTCTCGCTGCAGGCGTCGCGGCGGGATCGCTGCTGGCCGTGCCGCTGTTCTATCTGGCGCCCCTGCCGGTGATGATCGCCGGCATCGCCTTTTCGCCCTGGGCCGCGCTCGGTGCCGCCATCGTTGCCGCGGGAAGCCTCGGCTTCGTGTTCGGGCACCCGCTGCTGATCGCCTACGCGCTGGGTATGGGTGGCCCCGCATTCGCCCTTTCTTATGCCGCTTTGCTTGCCCGCGAGGAGCCCGCGGCGCGCGACGGCGTGCTGTGGTTCCCGGTGGGCGGGCTCATCGCCATGGCGGCGGGCCTCGCGACCCTGGCAGTGCTGGTGGCGCTGTTCTCCATAGCGTGGAGCTTCGAGGCCTATGAGCCTCGGTCATCTCCGCCTTCGAGGCGCTGGTGGGCCAGGCGGGCAGTCGGCGCTGGCCAGCGGCACGGACACGGCGACCATGGGGGCGCTGCTTGCCCGCCTGCTGCCGCCCATGGCGGGGGCGCTGAGCATGGTCTCGCAGCTCGCCTGCCTCTACCTCGCCGGCAAGGCCGCGCTGGTGTCCCAGCGGCTCACGCGGCCCTGGCCCGACCTTGCCGCCTTCCGCCTGCCGCGGGGCACGCCTCTGGCGCTCGCGGCCGCCCTGCTGCTCACCCTGGCGCCGTCCATGCTGGGCCTCGCCGCCTCGGTGGCGGCGGCGACCCTGGTCCTTGCTTTTGCGCTGGCCGGCTTCGCGCTGGTCCATGCCCTCACCCGCGGCCACAGCGCGCGCATCCTGGTGCTCAGCGGCGTTTGGGCGACGAGCCTCATGCTCGGCTGGCCGCTCATCGCCATGGCGGCCCTCGGCCTCGCCGATGCCCTGTTCGACCTGCGCGCCCGGGTATCCAACGCCAAGGGGCCGCCGGCCGCCAACGATCGCTGAACGAACATCCCGACACCCGACAAACCAAGATACCCGACAAACCAAGACAGACGAAGATTCAAGGAGACACGAACATGGACGTCATTCTTCTCGAGCGCGTCGCCAAGCTCGGCCAGATGGGCGAGGTGGTGAAGGTGCGCGACGGCTACGCCCGCAACTTCCTGCTGCCGAACGGCAAGGCGCTGCGCGCCACCAAGGCGAACAAGGACCGCTTCCAGGCCATGAAGGTGGAGCTTGAGGCGCGCAACCTGGAGCGCCGCCAGGAGGCCGAGGCCGTGGCGGAGAAGCTCAGCGGCCAGAGCGTCGTCATGATCCGCCAGGCGGGCGAGAGCGGCCAGCTCTACGGCTCGGTCTCCACCCGCGACATCGCCGACGGGCTCACCGCGGCCGGCTTCCATGTGGACCGCGCGCAGGTGGTGCTGAACCATCCCATCAAGACGCTCGGCCTGCACACCGTGCCCGTCACCCTCCACCCCGAGGTGGAGGTCACGGTGAAGGTGAACGTCGCGCGCAATCCCGAGGAGGCCGAGCGCCAGGCCCGGGGCGAGGACGTGCGCACCGCCCGCGACGAGGATGCCGAGATCGAGGCCGAGCTGGCCGTCGAGCGCGCCGCGGTCGCCGCCGACGCTGGCGGCCGAGGAAGAAGTGGAGGGCTGAGCCCCTTCGCCGCGGCGTCCACCGACGCGGCGCCGACCAGGGAGTGTGCAGCGGCGCCCCGGCCTAGGCCGGCGGCGCCGTTCGCGTTTTCAGGGCACAACCGCCCGCTGCCCGAACCGTCGCCCAGGCCCATTTTTTCATCGGCTCCGCAAGTGTGATCGAAAACGCAGCGGCCGGAGGGGTGCGACATATTGCCGACGGGGAGGGTTGATGGTTTCATTGCACCCGTTGCGGCCGACCCCGGCGGCCGGACATCGTGAGCGCTTTCCTGACGTTACGTCATGAAATGGCGAGGGCGAGCCCGAAGTGAACCAGGGCGGTCGGGATGCGTGTCGGCAAAGGCTGCCTGCGGGTGGGTCCGGCACCGGGCGAGGGAAGGAGAGGCAGCACGCGTCACAGGACGCTCATGGTGGAGGCGGCCGATGGAACGGTTGCTGAAGGATGTTCTGGCCCGCGTCGTGCGTCGCGGCGCACTCGCGGTCACGTCGCTCCGGCCGGCGTTATGTGGTGGGCGAGGCCTCGGCCGGCCCGCCGCTCGTGGCGGTTCGCTTTACCACGCCCGCGGCCGAGCGCGGCGTGCTCCTCGATCCCGAATTGCGCCTGGGCGAGGCCTATATGGACGGCACGCTGGTGCTGGAGAAGGGCACCCTTGCCGACCTGCTCGATTTGCTGATGTCGCAGCCCGAGGCGGTCAATCCCACGCTCCCGGCGCAAGCGCTCTACCGGCTGCGGCGGGCTCTTCGGCGGATCGCCCAGTTCAATCCGCGCGGACGCTCGCAGCGCAACGTCGCCCACCATTACGACATCGACGGGCGGCTCTATTCGCTCTTCCTGGATGCCGACCGGCAATATTCCTGCGCCTATTTCGAGACGCCGGAGCAGCGGCTCGACGACGCCCAGCTCGCCAAGAAGCGCCACATCGCCGCCAAGCTGGTGCTCGACCGCCCGAACCTCAGCGTGCTCGACATCGGCTCCGGCTGGGGTGGGCTCGGCCTCTATCTCGCCGAGATGACGGGCGCCCGCGTCACGGGCGTCACCCTCTCCAGGGAGCAGCTGGAGATGGCGCAGAACCGGGCGCGCGAGCGCGGCCTCGCGGACCGGGTCGAATTCCGCATGCAGGACTACCGCGACGTTCCGGAGACGTTCGACCGCATCGTCTCCGTGGGCATGTTCGAGCATGTGGGCGTGGACCACTTCGCCACCTTCTTCCAGAAGGCGAAGGCGCTGCTGAAGAGCGACGGGGTGATGCTGCTCCACGCCATCGGCCGGTCTGACCCGCCGGGCGTCACCAATCCCTTCATCGCCAAGTACATCTTCCCCGGCGGCTACATCCCGGCCCTGTCGGAGGTGCTGCCGCACATCGAGCGGGCCGGGCTCGTCGTCACCGACGTGGAACTGCTGCGCCTGCATTATGCGGAAACGCTGAGGGCGTGGCGCGAACGCTTCCGCGCCCGCTGGGAGGAGGCGGTGCGCCTCACCGACGAACGCTTCTGCCGCATGTGGGAATTCTATCTCGCCGCCAGCGAGATGGCGTTCCGCTACCAGGGGCTGAACGTGTTCCAGATCCAGCTCGCCCGCCGCCAGGACGCGGTGCCGCTCACGCGCGGCTACATCGCCGAAGCCGAGGCCGCCTTGCGCCGACGCGAGGCCGAGATCTGCCCGGCCGCTGCGCCTCGCCGGGGAATAGGCCCGATCGGCCTTCGCCGGGCTCGCCCGCTTTCTCGGCCCGGCATCCCCCGCTGTCCGGGGGCTCCCCATCCGGCTGCGGCGCCGGCCTGCCGAGCAGCGTGCCGGATGATTGGGTGGATGCCCCGGACAAGCCGGGGCAGGACGGCGCCCGGGAGACCGCCCCCTACAGGAAGTACAGGAAGGTCAGCAGGATGAAGCCCGGCACCAGGAAACCCACCGACCACGCCATGTAGCCGAAGAAGCTCGGCATCTTCACGCCGCGGTGCTTGGCGATGGAGAGCACCATGAAGTTCGGCGCGTTGCCGATATAGGTCATGGCGCCCATGAACACCGCGCCGGCCGAGATCGCCTCCAGCGTCACCGCCAGCGGCCCCATCAGCTGGTGCGGATCGCCGCCGGCGAGGTTGAAGAAGACGAGATAGGTGGGCGCGTTGTCGAGGAAGGCCGACAGCGAACCGGTGAGCCAGAAGTACCACACGTTCACCGGCTGGCCGTCCGGCCCAGTCACGAGCTCCACCAGCGGCGAGAAGACCCCGCGCTCGCCCGCCTTGAGGATGGCGATCACCGGGATGATGGTGAGGAAGATGGCGGCGAACAGCTTCGCCACCTCGCGGATCGGCTCCCAGTCGAAGCCGTTGCGCTCGCGCACCAGTTTCGGGGTGATGGCGAGGGAGATCAGGGCGATCACCACCAGCAGCACGTCGCGCACCATCCACTGCAGCTCCACATGGGTGCCGTAAATGTTGAAGCTGATGCCGGGCTTCCACAGCGCCGAGAGCAGGATCGCGCCGATGACGCCGCCGAGCAGCGGCAGGTTCTGCGCCCCGCGCAGGCCCAGCCCCTCGGTGTCGGGGGTCGGGTCGCGGCGGAGCTTCATGCCCTCTTCCTTGCGGTAGTAGTAGATGTCCAGCAGGAAGAACGCGCTCAGCAGGAGCAGCGCCATCACCATCGTGTCGTGAAACAGGTGGGTGGTGGTCCAGAAGAAGTTCACCCCCTTCAGGAAGCCCAGGAACAAGGGCGGGTCGCCGAGCGGGGTGAGCGAGCCGCCGATGTTCGACACCAGGAAGATGAAGAACACCACCGTGTGCACGTTGTAGCGCCGCTCGTCATTGGCGCGCAGCAGCGGGCGGATCAGCACCATGGAGGCGCCGGTGGTGCCGATGACGCTGGCCAGCACGGTGCCGATGGCGAGCAGCGCCGTGTTGGTCACCGGGCTGCCGTGCAGGTTGCCGGTGACGAGGATGCCGCCCGAGACGGTGAACAGCGCGAACAGCAGGATGATGAAGGGGATGTATTCCAGCAGCGCCGTGTGCACCACCTCATGCGCCGTGGCCGAGGGTCCGTAGGTCAAGGCGAACGGAATGGCGAAGGCGAGGCCCCAGAACAGCGCCACCTTGCCGTAATGATGGTGCCAGAAATGCCCGGCCAGCAGCGGGAACAGGGCGATGGACAGCAGCATGCCCACGAACGGCAGCGCCCACAGGGGGGAGAGATGCGCCCCGTCCAGCGCCGGCGCACCATCCGCCGCCAGGACGCCCGAAGCACTGCTGAGAAGAAGGACGCCCGCGCCGGCAAGCCCGAGACAAGACCTGACACACCGCCGCGCCGCCATCATTTCCCCACCCCTGTGTCTTTTGAGTGCCGTCCTCTGATGGACGATAGGGCGGCGCGAGGCAAGGGCCGCGCTCGCCCGACGCAGCTGGGGCCCGCCGGACGCCGCGGCGCGCGCTCTCGCCATTGACCCCGGCGGCGGTTTCTGCCCAAGTGCCGCCGCGTTTCGATCCCAGCACAAGAGCGATGAGCCAAGAACCGATACAGGAGCGGGCCAGCGACCGCTACAACGCCCGCGCGGTGGAACCCCGCTGGCAGAAGATCTGGAAGGAGCGCGGCGTCTTCCGCACGCGCAACGACGATCCGCGCCCGAAATTCTACGTGCTGGAGATGTTCCCCTACCCGTCCGGGCGCATCCATATCGGCCACGGGCGCAACTACGTCATGGGCGACGTGCTGGCGCGCTACAAGCGCATGGCCGGCTTCAACGTGCTGCACCCCATGGGCTGGGACGCCTTCGGCCTGCCGGCGGAGAACGCCGCCATCGAGCGCGGCGTCCACCCCAAAGAGTGGACCTACGAGAACATCGCCACCATGCGCGAGCAGCTCCAGCTGCTCGGCCTCTCGCTTGACTGGGACCGCGAGATCGCCACCTGCGACCCGTCTTACTATGTCGAGCAGCAGCGCATCTTCCTCGACTTCCTGGACAATGGCCTCGCCTATCGCAAGGAGAGCGAGGTCAATTGGGACCCGGTGGACAACACCGTGCTCGCCAACGAGCAGGTGATCGACGGCCGCGGCTGGCGCTCCGGCGCGGTGGTGGAGCGGCGCAAACTCTCCCAGTGGTTCTTCCGCATCACCCAGTTCGCCCAGGAGCTGCTCGACGCCATCGACACGCTGGAGCGCTGGCCCGACAAGGTGCGCCTCATGCAGCGCAACTGGATCGGCCGCTCGGAAGGCCTTGAGGTGCTGTTCGAGTTCGCGCGCGGCGCGGCGCCGGCCGGCGCGGGCGCGGTGAAGGTCTACACCACCCGCCCCGACACGCTCTATGGCGCCTCCTTCCTCGCGCTCTCGCCCGACCATCCGCTGACCCGGAGCCTCGCCGCGAACAACCCGGCGCTCGCCGCCTTCGTGGCCGAATGCAAGAAGGGCGGCACCTCGGCGGAGGAGATCGAGACCCAGGAGAAGATGGGCTTCGACACCGGCCTCAAGGTGGTGCACCCGCTGGACGACAAGCGCACCGTGCCGGTGTTCGTGGCCAATTTCGTGCTCATGGACTACGGCACCGGCGCCATCTTCGGCTGCCCGGCGCACGACCAGCGCGACCTCGACTTCGCCCGCAAATACGGCCTGCCGGTGGTCCCGGTGGTGCTGCCGCCGGACACCGACGCGGGCGCCTTCGCGATCGCCGACGTGGCCTATGACGGCGACGGCACCCTGATCAATTCCGGCTTCCTGGACGGCATGAGCGTGCCCGACGCCAAGGAGGCGGTGGCCCGGCGCCTGGAGCGCTTCCGCGTCGGCGGCGAGCCGCAGGGCACGCGCAAGGTGAATTTCCGCCTGCGCGACTGGGGCATCTCGCGCCAGCGCTATTGGGGCTGCCCGATCCCGGTGATCCATTGCGAGAGCTGCGGCCCGGTGGGCGTGCCCCGCGCGGACCTGCCGGTGCTGCTGCCCGAGGACGTGAGCTTCGATCGTCCCGGAAATCCGCTCGACCGCGCCAAGGCCTGGCGCGACGTGCCGTGCCCCAAGTGCGGCAAGCCGGCGCGGCGCGAGACCGACACCATGGACACCTTCGTGGATTCGTCCTGGTACTTCCTGCGCTACGCGTCGGACACCGCGGAGCGACCGCTGGACAAGCAGGCGGTCGGCCACTGGCTGCCGGTGGACCAGTATATCGGCGGAATCGAGCACGCCATCCTGCATCTGCTCTATTCGCGCTTCTTCACCCGGGCGCTGAAGGCCTGCGGCCGCGTGGACCTGGAGGAGCCGTTCGCCGGCCTCTTCACCCAGGGCATGATCGTCCACGAGACCTACAAGGACCAGGACGGCAAGTGGCTGTTCCCCGAGGAGGTGAAGGTCCTCGGCAACGGCAAGGCGGTGAAGATCGACGACGGCACCCCGGTCGCCGTGGCGCCGCCGGAGAAGATGTCCAAGTCGAAGCGCAACGTGGTCGCCCCCGAGGCGGTGGCGGACACCTATGGCGTCGACTGCGCCCGCTGGTTCATGCTCTCCGACACCCCGCCCGAGCGCGACAGCGAGTGGACGCAGGGCGGCATCGAGGGCGCCTGGCGCTTCGTGCAGCGCATCTGGCGCCTAGTGCACGAGGCGATCGAGCTTGGCGCCCCGGCGGCGGCGAACCGCCCCGAGGCCTTCGGCGACCAGGCCTTGGCGCTGCGCCGCGCCGCCCATGGCCTTGCCGCCCAGGTGGCGGATGACGTGGAGCGCCTGCGCTTCAACGTGGCGGTGGCGCAACGTCTCACGAGTTCACCAACGCTTTC
>NZ_JBNFNU010000062.1:0-15561 GCF_057364445.1 Xanthobacter sp. BG11Y11_SDJG | reverse complement strand
CCCGCCCCCGGGCGCGCCCGCGCCCGGCCGCCGCCATCGAGGTGCCCGGGGGGTGGAAATCCATCATCGCCGTCGCCTCGGGCAAGGGCGGCGTCGGCAAGTCGACGCTCTCCATCAACCTCGCGCTCGGCCTGCGCGACCTCGGCCTGAAGGTCGGCCTGCTGGATGCCGACATCTATGGCCCCTCGGTGCCGCGCCTGTCCGGGGTTGCCCAGAAGCCCGAGCTGGTGGACGGCAAGACCATGCTGCCGCTGGAGAATTTCGGCCTCCAGCTGATGTCCATCGGGTTCCTCGTCGAGGAGGAGACGCCGATGATCTGGCGCGGACCCATGGTCATGTCCGCCATCTCGCAGATGCTGCGCGAAGTGAAGTGGGGGCCGCTCGACGTGCTGGTGGTGGACATGCCGCCCGGCACCGGCGACGCCCAGCTCACCATGGCGCAGCAGGTGAACCTCGCCGGCGCGGTGATCGTCTCGACCCCGCAGGACCTCGCCTTGATCGACGCCCGGCGCGGCGTCGCCATGTTCCAGCGCGTCAACGTGCCGATCCTCGGCGTGGTGGAGAACATGGCCTATTTCGTCTGCCCGCACTGCGGCGGGCGCTCGGAAATCTTCGGCCATGGCGGCGCCCATGCGGAGGCGGACAAGCTGGGCGTGCCCTTCCTCGGCGAAATCCCCCTGCACATGCGCATCCGCGAGATGTCGGACGCCGGCCTGCCGGTGCTGGTGGCGGACCCGCAGGGCGCCGAGGCCGGCGCCTACCGCGCGGTGGCGCGGGAGGTGAAGGCGGCGCTGGAGCGCGCCAGCGGTTCCGCGCGCAAGGCTCCGCGCATCGTGATCGAATAGGGCGGGCGCGGCCGCCTCTACGACTAAGGTTGTATCGGCAAGCATGCTTCCCTATCAGGGACGGGCGCACTAGAAGTGTGGGATGCCGCCCGCCCGCGCGTCCTGCGCCCGCGTGCGCGGCCAAAATCGTCTAGGGAGCCTCCCTTCATGAAACGCCGTGAATTCCTCACCGCCGCCACCGCGGGCGTCGCCGCGTCCTCGGTCGCCATGCCGGCCATCGCGCAGTCCGCGCCGGAAGTGAAGTGGCGCTGCACGTCGTCCTTCCCGAAGTCGCTCGACACCATCTACGGCGCGCCGAACTGATGGCGAAGACCGTCTCCGACCTCACCGACGGCAAGTTCCAGATCCGCGTGTTCGCCGCGGGCGAGATCGTGCCCGGCCTGCAGGCGCTGGACGCGACCCAGAACAACACCGTCGAGATGTGCCACTCGGCGTCCTATTACTACGTCGGCAAGGACCCGACCTTCGGCATGGGCACCGCCATCCCGTTCGCCCTGAACACCCGGCAGATGAATGCCTGGTTCCTGTTCGGCAACGGCCTGACGCTGATGAACGAGTTCTACAAGGACTACAACGTCTCCATGCTGCCGGGCGGCAACACCGGCGGCCAGATGGGCGGCTGGTTCCGCAAGGAGATCAAGACCGTCGCCGACCTCAACGGCCTCAAGATGCGCATCGCCGGCATGGGCGGCCAGGTGATGGCCAAGCTCGGCGTGGTGCCGCAGCAGCTGGCCGGCGGCGACATCTACCCGGCGCTGGAGAAGGGCACCATCGACGCCGCCGAGTGGGTCGGCCCCTATGACGACGAGAAGCTCGGCCTCTTCAAGGTCGCGAAGTATTATTACTATCCCGGCTGGTGGGAAGGCTGCGCGGCCCTCAACTTCTTCTTCAACACCGCGCAGTGGAACAACCTGCCGCCAATCTACCAGGCCGCCCTCACCGCCGCCTGCGCGCGCGCCAATGAGAGCATGCTCGCGAGCTACGACGCCAAGAACCCGATGGCGATCCAGAGCCTGGTGAAGAGCGGCACCCAGCTGCGCCGCTATCCCAATGACGTGATGGACGCGGCCTACAAGGCCTCGCACGAGATCTACGAGAAGCTGTCGACCGAGAACCCCAAGTTCGGCAAGGTGTGGAACGACCTCAAGGCATTCCGCAACAACGCCTACACCTGGTGGCAGATCGCCGAGTTCAACTACGACGACTACATGGTGCGCGCCCGCTCGCGCGGCTGACGCATCGCCCCTTCGACACGTCGAAGCGGCCCCGGAGCACGCGCTCCGGGGCCGCTTTCGTTCCTGCCGCCGCCGGTTACGGGCGCGCCTGGTTCTTGCCGCCCTCGATGGCGCCGCCGCTATGGGCGTTCGGCCGGTTGGGGGTGGAGGGCGGCGGGTTGACCGAGCCGGTGGGGTTCATGTCGGTGCCGCCGCTGCGGCCGGGCGTCGCCTGGTTCTTGCCGGCCTCGACCGCGCCGCCGGAATGCCCGCTGGGGCGCTGGACGGAGTTCGGGATCGGATTGGCCGGAGCGGCGCTCGGATCGACCGCGCTCGAGCCCGGCGTCGCCTGGGTGCGGCCGCCCTGCATCGCCGGGCCGGTGGAGGTGTTGGCATTGGGCTGCGACTGCGCCATGGCCATGCCGGCGCTGGCGATGAGAAGGGTGCCTGCCACGATAAGACGTTTCATTCCTCGGCTCCTTGCTTGTGATGCATCGTCAACACCGTAGCCGCCGGATGGTTCGCGTGAGCGCGGCCATGGAGCGGCGCGAGCGGTGCTTGATCCGCGGGCGCCGCGAAACTAGGGTCGCGCCGCGCGTGACCGCGCGCCGGCGACTGCCGTCCCCGTTTTGCCGCCGACCTGCCGGCGGAGGACCATCGCGAGCACCATGACCGACCCCGTCCTGCCGCCGCACATGCGGCCCGACCGCTCCTTCCAGGCGCTGCTGCTGACGCTCCAGCGCTTCTGGGCGGACCAGGGCTGCGTCATCCTCCAGCCCTACGACATGGAAGTGGGGGCGGGCACCTTCCATCCGGCGACCACGCTGCGCGCGCTCGGCCCGAGGCCCTGGAAGGCGGCCTATGTGCAGCCCTCGCGCCGGCCCAAGGATGGGCGCTATGGCGAGAACCCCAACCGGCTGCAGCACTATTACCAGTTCCAGGTGATCCTGAAGCCGTCGCCCGAGAACCTGCAGGAGCTGTACCTCAAGTCCCTGGAGGCCATCGGCATCGACCTGCGGCTCCACGACGTGCGCTTCGTGGAGGACGACTGGGAGAGCCCGACGCTCGGCGCCTGGGGCCTCGGCTGGGAGTGCTGGTGCGACGGCATGGAGGTGTCGCAGTTCACCTATTTCCAGCAGGTGGCAGGCTTCGAGTGCGCCCCGGTCGCGGGCGAGCTGACCTACGGCCTGGAACGCCTCGCCATGTATGTGCAGGGGGTGGAGAACGTCTACGACCTGAACTTCAACGGCCGCGAGGGCGCCGAGAAGACCACCTATGGCGATATCTTCCTTCAGGCCGAGCAGGAATATTCGCGGCACAATTTTGAGGCGGCGGACACCGACATGCTGTTCGAGCAGTTCCGCATGGCCGAGGCCGCCTGCCGGAAATACCTCGCCTTCGGCGACAAGGGCGACACCCACCAGATGGTGCTGCCCGCCTACGACCAGTGCATCAAGGCCTCGCACGTCTTCAACCTGCTCGACGCGCGCGGCGTGATCTCCGTCACCGAGCGCCAGAGCTACATCCTGCGCGTGCGGGAGCTCGCCAAGGCCTGCGGCGCCGCCTGGCTGAAGACCGAGGCGGGTGGGGTTGCGGTCGGCTGAGAGCGCGAATGATACACAGCTCCCTACAGCGACCAAGAGATTGTACAAATCGGGGGGTTAGGTACAATCTTGTCCCTGATGGTGATACCAAATGAACCGTGCCGATTTTGAGGGATCGCCCAGCGGCCGCCTCGTCTCGACAGAGCGTGGCCAATGGGCGTTCGTTCCGAATCCGCTGCCTCCGCAGGACGTCGACTTCGGGCCGCTGTCATCTCAGCTCGCCATCGCAGCTGAGGCTGTCGGCGAGCTCAACGGAATCAGTAGGACGCTGCGAAACCCTTATCTGCTGATCCGACCTCTCCAGGCCCGAGAGGCATTGACCTCTTCAAGCATGGAGGGCACCTACAGCACGCTGGATGACCTACTTCTCGTGGAGGCAGGCGCGGACGAGCTCCATCGGGCTCCGGACACCCGGGAGGTCGCGAACTACCGGGTGGCTCTGACGCAGGCCATAGCAAGTCTCACAACGACTCCCCTGTGCCTGCGGACATTGAAGGATGCTCATCGTCGGCTTCTGATGAGTGTCTCCCGCCAGCGAGGGGCGAGCGTCCGACCCGGCGAGCTGAAGCAGCATCAAAACTTCATCGGCTCCTACTCCATCGAGACTGCGCGCTTCATTCCCCCTCCGCGCATGGAAACAGAAACCTGCCTCACGGAACTTGAGAGCTTTATTCATCGAGAAAACCGCGTCGGGCTCCACCTGCTTATCGACGCGGCCCTCATTCATTTTCAATTTGAAACCATTCACCCTTTTGCTGACGGCAATGGCCGCGTCGGACGCATGCTTGTTCCGCTCCATCTTTATGCGATGGGAGCTATTCGCGAGCCCATGCTTTACATCAGCCCTGTGCTGGAGCCGCGCAAAGACGAGTATATCGACCGGATGTACGAGGTCTCTCGGACGGGGGACTGGATCGGCTGGGTGGCATTCTTCCTGGAGATCGTGACCCAGTCGGCGCGCGCTGCGGTGGCGACGTCGGATCAGTTGCTCGCCTTGGAAGCAAGCTATCGCCGGCGCGTCCAGTCCGCTGGTCGTTCCGCCAATCTGCTGAATGTAGTGGACCGGCTTTTCGACACACCTGTCATGAGCATTCCGCAAATTGCGGATCACCTAAACGTCACGTATCGCGCAGCTCGGATGAATGTTGAGACGCTGCTCGAAGCGGGAATTCTCGAAGAGCTTCCGCATACCAACAATCCTAAATTCTACGCCGCCCGCGATATCCTAAATGTCATTTCTGGTGTCGATACCTCCCATGCCCGACCTTCTGCTTGAACTCTTCTGTGAGGAAATCCCCGCCCGCATGCAGGCGCAGGCGGCGGAGGCGCTCAAGAAGCTCGTCACCGACGCCCTGGTGGAGCGTGGCCTGCTCTATGAGGGCGCCAAGGCCTTCGTGACGCCGCGCCGGCTTGCCCTGTCGGTGCACGGCCTGCCGGGCCGGCAGGCGGACCAGAAGGAGGAGAAGAAGGGCCCGCGCGTGGGCGCGCCCGAGGCGGCGCTCCAGGGCTTCCTGAAGAGCGCGGGACTTTCCTCCATCGATCAGGCAACCATCCAGAGCGACCCGAAGAAGGGCGACTTCTACGTCGCCGTGATCGAGAAGACGGGCCGGCCAACGCCGGACGTGATCGCCGAGATCGTCCCCGAGATCGTGCGCAGCTTCCCCTGGCCGAAATCCATGCGCTGGGGGCCGGACAGCGCCAAGCCGGGCGCGCTCAAATGGGTGCGCCCGCTGCATTCCATCGTCGCGACCTTCGGCGCGGAGGGCGACGAGCCGGAGGTGGTGCCATTCGCGGTGGACGGCATCGCGGCCTCGAACGTCACGCGCGGCCACCGCTTCATGGCGCCGGCGCCGTTCACGGTGAAGCGGCTGGACGACTGGATGCATAAGCTGGAGGCCGCCAAGGTGGTGGCCGACCGCGACCGCCGCAAGCAGATCATCCTCAACGACGCCAAGGACCTGGCGCTTGCCGCCGGGCTGGAGCTGGTGGAGGACGAAGGCCTTTTGGACGAAGTGTGCGGCCTGGTGGAATGGCCCGTGGTGCTCATGGGGTCGTTCGAGGCGCGCTTCCTCGACATCCCCGACGAGGTGATCCGCGCCACCATCCGCGCCAACCAGAAGTGCTTCGTGCTGAAGAACCCTGAGACCGGGCGCCTCGCCAACCGCTTTCTCCTGGTCTCGAACCTCATCGCCAGCGACGGCGGCAAGGCCATCATCGCCGGCAACGAGCGGGTCATTCGGGCGCGGCTTTCGGATGCGAAATTCTTCTGGGACACGGACCGGGTGAACGGCCTCGCGAGCCGCCTGCCGAAGTTCCAGTCCATCACCTTCCACGAGAAGCTGGGCAGCCAGGCCGAGCGCATCGAGCGCATCCGCCGCCTCGCGGTGGAACTGGCGCCCAAGGTGGGCGCGCCGGTGGCGCTGGCCGAGGAGGCCGCTCTGGTGGCCAAGGCGGACCTGCTCACCGAAGTGGTGGGCGAGTTCCCCGAGCTTCAGGGCCTCATGGGCCGCTATTACGCCGAGGGCGAGAAGCTGCCCCCCGAGGTCGCCGCCGCCTGCGAGGACCACTACAAGCCGCAGGGGCCGAACGACCGCGTGCCCAGCGCGCCGGTCTCGGTGGCGGTGGCGCTGGCGGACAAGATCGACACGCTGGTGGGCTTCTGGGCCATCGACGAGAAGCCGACCGGCAGCAAGGACCCCTATGCGCTGCGCCGGGCGGCGCTGGGGGTGATTAGGATTGTGCTGGAGAATGGGATTCGGCTGAACCTTGGATTGGTATGCAGGTTCGCAGCACAGCCTTTGGCTCAGGTCCTTACTGAGAAATTCTTTGGGATTGAGAGTGACGTAGCAGACTTTCGATCTCCCGATGAAGTTACCCCCGAAAATACAGACTCCTGGGATCGATATGGCTCCATCACGGTTGGCCGAGCGCACGACCTCCTCGCCTTCTTCGCCGACCGCCTGAAAGTCTATCTCCGCGACCGCGGCGCGCGGCATGACCTCGTGGATGCCGTCTTCGCCCTCGAAGGGCAGGACGATCTTCTCCTCGTCGTCCGCCGCGTGGAGGCGCTCGGGCGCTTCCTCGACACCGAGGACGGGAAAAACCTGCTCGCCGGCTACCGCCGCGCGGTGAACATCCTGCGCATCGAGGAGAAGAAGGACGGCCGCGCCTTCACCGGCCCCACCAATGCCGCGCTGCTGAAGGAGCCGGCCGAGGAGCACCTCGCCGCCGCCATCGAGGACGTGAAGGCCCGCGTGACCAAGGCCGTGGCGGCGGAGGACTTCGCCGCCGCCATGACCGCGCTCGCCGACCTGCGCGCCCCGGTGGACGCCTTCTTCGATGCCGTCACGGTGAATGACAAGGACCAAGCCCTGCGCGAGAACCGCCTGAAGCTGCTGGACGAAATCCGCGCCGCCACCCGCACCATCGCCGACTTCGACCGCATCGAGGGCTGAGCCCGGCGCGGTGCCACGCCGGGCGCCTGGAGGCTTCGGTCAAGCCGGGGCATGACGGCGGTGAGGCGTTTTGGTGCAGGTCACCACTTCCACCGCGATCGCCCTTCACCACCGTTATCCCCTCTCACCACCGTCATCCCCCGGCTTGTCCGGGGGATCCACCCAGCGGCCAGGCCAGCGCCTGGTCGTTCTGCCGCCCGTAGACGTCAGAGTGGATGCCCCGGACAAGCCGGGGCATGACGGCGGTTTGGGAAGGGGGCCTGAAGGGGTATTCGAAGCGCGGCTGTGCGCCGGGATCACTTGCCCTTGTAGCCGATCACCTGCATGCCGCTGATGTCGCCGCTCTGGGCGTCCACCACCAGGCGCACGCGCTCGCCGCGCGGGCCGGTGGCCTCGCAGATATAGGCGCCGCCGCGCTGGCGCACCACGCTCACGTCCTTGAAGCCGCGCCGCGTCAGGCTGTCGGCCACCTGGTCGGGCTCCACCGGGTGGAGGCCGCCCGGCGGATGGCGCATATAGGGCCGGAAGGGCTCGGGCGGGGTCAGGTCCACCACCTGGTGGATCGGCACCTCGTCCCTCAGGGTGGCCAAAGCGGCGCCGGGCGGCTGGGCAGAGGTGTCCGATCCTCCGGTCAGGGAGGCCGTGACGATCGCAGCGATGAGATGGCCGGCTCGCACCATCTGCTCTCTCCCCGGGAGTCCGCTCAGGAAACCCGATGCCCGCTCCAGACCCCCCGCCCGGATGCCGCGCTGCGCACATCTGCGTGACCGCGTGCGCGCGACCGCAGCATCGCCATTGTAGGGCCCCTGCTTGAACGCAGGCCGACGCCCGCGTTCAGGTGCCGTTCATCTGCCATCGCGCAGCCGCCGCCTGCGGACCCGCGGGAGGGGTCTTGACGGCCGCAGGGACGCTTCCCAGATCAGCGAAGACGCCGGTCCATGAGGACGGCGTCTTCACGGGCCGGCTTGATGCGGGTCCCGCATGTCGCTTCAAAGGAGGATATGCCATGCGCACCTATGATCTGTCTCCCCTCTATCGCAATACCGTTGGCTTCGACCGCCTGTTCTCGCTGCTGGACGGCGTCGGCGGCGTCGATGCCGCACCCACCTATCCGCCCTACAATATCGAGCGGACCGGCGAGAATGCCTATCGCATCACCGTCGCCGTGGCGGGCTTCACCGATGCCGACCTCGACATCGAGGTGAAGGAGAACACCCTCACGCTGCGCGGCGAGAAGAAGGCCGAGCAGAATGGCGAGAGCGCCCAGGTGCTCTATCGCGGCATCGCCGCGCGCAGCTTCGAGCGGCGCTTCCAGCTCGCCGACCACGTGGAGGTGAAGGGCGCGGTGCTCGAGAACGGGCTGCTGCACGTGGACCTCGTGCGCAACATTCCCGAGGCCAAGAAGCCGCGGCACATCGCCATCAACACCGTTGCCGGCCCCAAGGCCCTCGCGGCCGAGGCCGCCCCGGCGGAGCCTGCCAAGGCGCGTGAGCCTGGCCTGACACTCCGGCCCTGCCGCCCGGCCGGCGGCGGGGCCGTTCCCCCTCGGAGGGCTGGAAACTCCGGCGGCCCGGCCGCCGAGACGCCGGGTCCGTTCTTTGTGCGTTGCCGCATGGGACGTTGGCGCCCGAATTCCGCTCACGTGGGCGACTTGCCACGCTCCGCGCGACAGCGGCGCTGGTTCGGTGCGAGATGTCCTGCATCCGCCGACGCCCTTGAGCCTGGCTCGCGCGCCAAATCCAGGTTGCGCCGGAACGAAAACGCGCGCGCTTGCCACGCCTCCCGAAGCCTCCTTATAAAAAGATTTGCCAGCAACGCGCGGGGGCTCTGTGAACGGGGATTTTTTCGGTGGCGGATGCGTCAACCCAAGAACAAACAGCCGGGTACGGTCCCGAGCGACCCCGCTACCGAAAGCTCCGACTCAGATGAGCTTGGCCCTCCGAAGACGCGCGTGCGTTACGTTTCGGGCGTGAGCTGGCCTCGCAGCGGCCACCATGCGGTCGCCAATGTCCTGGAAGCCTATTTCGGATCCCAATTCGTATATTGCGAGCACTATACTATTGACGATTGCTGCAAGTCTCAGCCTTGCTCACGCCAGGGCGTCAGCCTAAGCAAGAATCATGATTTTGATTTGGATACTATCGCTTCAGATATTCCATATCTGATACAATATAGAAACTTTAAAGACAGTGTTGTTTCAAACTTTGAAGTTGCCGTTTATAATGGCACTGTTTCGGATGATTTCGAATCATTTAAGTCCTTTGCCCTGGATTACGCCAACAAATATGTGCGGTTTTTGCAGAAGTGGGTTTTCGACCCGCGGCGGCCTAAGGAACGCCTCGTGGTGAAATACGAAGCCCTCATGGCGGACCCGCCTCTCGTCATGGCCCAGATTGTCGATTTTTCGCGCCCGGCCGCGAGATAGATCACAATCTCTTGGCAACTTGCATTGGATCTGCATCGATTGACGCAATCAAAGACGGAGCATTGTCCAAAATTGAAGGTCATGGACTGCGAATAAATCGGGATGTAAATGCTTTCAGGCATTATGACGACGAATTCTTCAATATGTTAAACGTGTTTACCTGGTTTCCAGACCCATGACGGCCGGCGTGGCTGACGCCCCATCGCCCAGGTTCCGCTGTCTTCGCATCCGGCGGCCTCGACATTGCACGCGCGAACCGACGAGCGCGCGCCGCCACCGAGCCTGCATTCCTCCGCGCCCCTTCCGCCCCCCTTCCCGCCCCTTGCGCCGAAAGCCTCTCCCCGTGTCCGATCCGCGCCCCAAGGTCCTCGTCACCACCCGCCTGTTCGACGATGCCGCCGCCCGCTTCCTGGAACAGAGCGGCTTTCCGATCGTCACCTCTGGCCTGCCGCCGGATGCGCTCGACAGCGGCCTTGCCGACGACGCGCTCGCCCGCCTGCTGGACGGCGTCGGCGGCTGGATCGTCGGCATGCGCGCGGTGACGCGCGACATCCTTGCGGCCCATCCCAAGCTCAAGGTCATCGCCCGGCGCGGCGTCGGCTACGACCGGGTGGATGCGGCGGCCGCCCGCGATCTCGGCCGGGTGGTCACCATCACCGCCGGCGCCAACGACGCCTCGGTGGCCGACCATACGCTGGCGCTGATGCTCGCGGTGCTGCGGCGCCTGAAGGAGAACAATGCGGCGCTGGCCGCCGGCGACTGGCGCGTCGCCACCGGCGGCGACCTCACCGGCAAGACCGTGGGCCTCATCGGCTTCGGCCGCACCGCCCGCGGCGTCGCCCGGCGGCTCTCCGGCTTCGATTGCCGGGTCCTGGTGGCGCGCCGCGTTTCCCGGGCGGGCGCCCGATGTCACCCATGTGCCGCTGGCGCAGCTTCTTGCCGAGAGCGATCTGGTCTCGGTCCACGCCCCTCTCGCCCCCGAAACGCGCCAGCTGATCGATGCGGGCGCGCTTGCGGCCATGAAGCGCGGCGCGATCCTGGTGAACACCGCGCGCGGCGGCCTGGTGGACGATGCCGCGCTTCGGCAGGCGCTCGCCTCCGGCCGCATCGCCGGCGCCGGTCTCGACGTGTTCGAGGCGGAAGAGGACGCGTCCCTGCGCCCGCTCGCCGAGGCGCTGGCGGGGATGCCGCAGGTGGTGGCCACCGGCCATGCCGCCGGATCCAGCCGCGAGGCGCTGGCGCGCGGCAACATGATCGCCGCGCAGTGCGTCGTCGCGGTGCTGAACGGCACCGCCCCGCCCGCGGGCTGCGTGGTGGCAGACGGCCGCCCCGATCGCTGAACTACGCCGCAATTTGACCGGACGTCACCGGGCGGTCATGAGCGGCCGCTAGAGCCCTTCCGGCCTGAGTCGCCTGGGGGGCAGCAGCATGCAGACGGAGCCGGACCAGTCGCAGCCGATCGTGCAGGTGGAGGACGTGCGCAAGTCGTTCGGCGCCACCGCCATTCTCAAGGGCGTCAGCTTCGCGCTTCAGGCCGGCGACCTCGTCTCCATCATCGGCCCTTCAGGCTGCGGCAAGTCCACCCTGCTGCGCTGCCTCAACGGGCTGGAGACCATGGATTCCGGCTCCATCGCCATCTGCGGCGTCGCCATGCGGCGCGATCCGGGCACCGCGGCCGACATCGCCCACGCGGCGCACCGGGTTCGCAAGAATGTCGGCATGGTGTTCCAGAGCTACAACCTCTTTCCCCACAAGACCCTGCTCGAGAACGTCATGATGGCGCCCATGGTGGTGAAGGGCACCTCCAAGGCCGAGGCGCAGGCCGATGCCGAACGGCTGCTGAAGAAGGTCGGCCTCGGCGACCGGCTCGACCTCTATCCCATCAACCTGTCCGGAGGGCAGCAGCAGCGCGGCGCCATCGCCCGCGCGCTCGCCATGGCGCCCCGGGTGATGCTCTATGACGAGCCCACCTCCGCTCTCGACCCCAGCCTGGTCGACGAGGTGCTGGACGTGATGAAGGAGCTGGACCGCGAGGGCATGACGCAGATCGTCGTCACCCACGAGATGCGCTTCGCGCGCGATGCGTCCGACTACATCATCTACATGGAAAAGGGCGAGATCATCGAGATCTCCGACGAAGACGAGATCTTCACCCACCCCAAGGATCCGCGCACCCGCCAGTTTCTGCGCCGGTTCGCGTGAGCCGCAGCGCCCCCGTCCTCCGCCGCATCCAGCCCCCCGCCGCCCCGGATTCCGCCATGCGCCGCGCCGCCCTTCTCCTGCTCAGTCTCGTCCTTGGGGCCGTTCCCGCGCTCGCCCAGGCGCCTCAAGCTCCGGCTGCCGCCTCGCAGGCTGCCGACGCCGGCAAGCCGCTGCGCTACGGCGGCGACAGCACCTCGGCGCGCCCTACACCTTCAAGGACCCCGCCGACCCGGACCAGATCATCGGCTTCGAGACCGACATCATGGTTGAACTGGGCCAGCGCCTGGGACGGCCGGCGGTGTTCGTGCAGAACGACTGGTCGAATCTCATTCCCGGCCTGGACAACGGGCTCTACGAGGTGGCCATCAACGGCCTCGAGATCACCGCCGCGCACCGCGCCGCGGCGGACTTCTCCATTCCCTACTATACCACCTTCGGCCAGATCGTGATCCGCCGCGGCGAAGATCCGGTGCAGACGCTGGCGGACCTCAAGGGCAAGAGCGTCGGCACGCTGAAGTCGAGCCAGATGGAATACGTCCTGCGCCAGGCCGGCGGCATCGACGTGCGCTCCTACGAGGAAGAGATCGACGCCTATTCCGACCTCAAGCTCAAGCGCATCGACGCGACCGTGATGGATTTCCCCATCGCGGTCTACTATGCGCAGCCCGACCGCGCGCTGCAGTTCACCGGCCAGCCCATCGGGCGCATCGAGTACGGCATCGCGCTCAAGAAGGGCGCCCACCCGGAGTTGCTCGCCGCGATCAATGACGGCCTCTCGCAGATGATCCGCGACGGTGCCATGCACAAGATCCTCGACAGCTGGGCGCTGTGGAGCCCGCTGATGTCGCAGGCGACCGGGGACCTGCGTCCCATGCAGGCGCAGCCCTTGAAGTATGATGCCTTTGTCGAGGCGACGCAGCCCAAGGGGTGGAAGGCGCAGCTGGAGCGCTACGCCCGCTTCCTGCCGCAGCTCGGCTGGGCGGCGCTGATGACCATGCAGATCTCGATCCTCGCGATGGTCATCGCGGTGGGCTTCGGTGCGCTGCTCGCCATCTGCCGGGTCTATGGCGGAACCATGCTCGACCGGCTCGCCTCGATCTATATCGAGGTGGTGCGCGGCACGCCGCTGCTGATCCAGGTGCTGTTCATCTATTACGGCCTGCCCAAGATCGGCGTCCAGCTCGACGCCTTCGTGGCCGGCGTCCTGGCCCTGGGCTTCAACTATGCGGCCTATGAGGCGGAGAACTACCGCGCCGGCCTTCTGGCGGTGCCGCGCCACCAGATGGAGGCGGCGGTCGCGCTCAACATGACCGAGGCCCAGGCGGTCCGGAACGTCATCATCCCGCAGGCGGCGCGCATCGTGCTGCCACCCACCACCAACGACTTCATCTCTTTGATCAAGGATTCGTCGCTGGTCTCGGTGATCTCGCTGGTGGAGCTCACCAAGACCTACGAGATGATCTCCACCACCTATTACGACTATTTCGGCACCGGCATCCTGGTCGCTGCGGTCTATCTGCTGCTCGGGCTGCCGTTCGTGCGGCTCGCCCGCTGGGCGGAGAAGCACGTCAGCCGGGGGATGACGCGCAGCGGCTGAGGACACATTCGCTTATCCCGCCGGCGCGATCGCGCAGAGCGGCCGCCCGCGCGGCTACTCGGCGGCGACCGGCAGGGTTTCGCGCGCGCTCTCCAGCGCCACCGCGGCCGAGGCGACCACCGCGGCGACGCGCACCGCCGCCTGGATCTGGTCCTCGCGGATGCCAGCCTCGCGCAGCACCTTCTCGTGGGCGTCGATGCAGCGCCCGCAGCCGTTCATGGCCGAGACCGCCAGCGACCACAGCTCGAAGTCCGCCCGGTCCACGCCCGGCGCGCCGATCACGCTCATGCGCAGCTTCGCCGGCAGCGTCTCGTAAGACTTGTTCGAGGCGAGGTGGGTGAAGCGGTAATAGACATTGTTCATGGCCATGATGGCGGCGGCCGCCTTGGCGGCATCCATGGCGGCGGGCGACAGGTGCGCCGCCGCCTCGGCCTCGAGCGCTCCGGCCACCTCGGCGTTGCGCGTGGTGAGGCCGCAGGCCACCAGGAGGCCGTAAAGCTGCTGCGGCGTCAGTCCCTCCTCCCGGCTGAGCGCCGAGAGGTTGAGCTTCACGTCCTTGGCGAAAAGCGGGATGCGGTCCTTGAGGGCGTCGATGGTCATGCCGGCCTCCGCGCCTCAGGCGACCTTGAGCACGTCGCCGCCAACCTCGCGGTTGCACGGGCACAATTCGTCGGTCTGCAGCGCGTCGAGCACC
Organism: Xanthobacter sp. BG11Y11_SDJG; assembly: GCF_057364445.1. Taxonomy (NCBI): domain Bacteria; kingdom Pseudomonadati; phylum Pseudomonadota; class Alphaproteobacteria; order Hyphomicrobiales; family Xanthobacteraceae; genus Xanthobacter; species Xanthobacter sp. BG11Y11_SDJG. Next base: position 1,525 of record NZ_JBNFNU010000062.1, on the reverse strand, counting down.
CGCAGCGTATCCTTCGGGTTGCGGCCCACATTGAGGTTGGTGGCATAGACGTGCTGGATCACGTTGTCCGGGTCCACCACGAAGGTGTAGCGGAACGCCACGCCGTCCGGCGACCGCACGCCGAGGCCGTCGGTGAGCGAGCCATTGGTGTCGGCGAACGACCAGATGGGCAGGCGGTTCAGGTCCTTGTGGTCGCGCCGCCAGGCGAGCTTGACGAATTCGTTGTCGGTGGAGCCACCCATCACCACCGCATCCCGGTCGGCGAAATCGCTGGCAAGGCGCGCGAACTCGGCGATCTCGGTCGGGCAGACGAAGGTGAAGTCCTTCGGATAGAAGAAGATCACCTTCCATTTTCCGGGAAAGCTCTCCTTCGTCAGGGTCTCGAAGGCCGAGACCCCGTTCTCCTCGTGCAGGTTGAAGCCGGGCTTGACGCCGGTGATGGAGAAGTCCGGAAGGGGGCTGCCAATGCCGCGCATGAAAGGTCACTCCGATGGTTTGAAGCCTCCGGGCGGTCGCGCAACCCGCGCCCTCGCCCACGCTGTCGCAGGACGATTGGCAAGCGGCGTGCCAGCGCGCGGGAAAACGAAAATGCGTTTCATTCCAAGCAAGCGCGGGGGCAATGCGGTAGCCTTGCTGTCGCTTTTGCGACGCGCCATGAACGAAGCCGGACGCGCCGTGTCGCAAACGGCGCGCGGTGCCATGGCCGTGCCCCGGCCGCCGTTCGGCCGCCGCGGTAGATTCCCGGATTGCACCCGCCGCTCTATGTCGGCAGGGATACAGCTACCGGCACGGCCGGCGAGACCGGCAAGACGGGAGGCGGCGGGATGGCGGCGAAATGGTGGACCGATGCGCTGGTGGACCAGTTGCTCCACGAGGACGCGCCCTATGGCGACCTGACCACCGAGGCGCTCGGCATCGCCGACGCGCCCGCCCGCCTCGCCATGGCCATGCGCGCGCCCTCCACCCTGTGCGGTGTCGAGCTTGCGGCCGATCTGTTCGCCCGAGCCGGCGCCGAAGCCCAAGTGCTGGCCGCCACCGGCACCCGTGTCGCCGCCGGCATGCCGATCCTCACCGCGCACGGCGCGGCCGGTCCCATCCTGCTGGCCTGGAAGGTGGCGCAGACGCTGGTGGAATATTTGTCCGGCATCGCCACGGCCACCGCCGCCATCGTCGATGCGGCGCGTGCGGTGGACCCGGACGTGGCGGTGGTGACGACGCGCAAGACCTTTCCCGGCACCAAGTCCATGATGATCGCCGCCATCAAGGCCGGCGGCGCCCTGCCCCACCGGCTGGGGCTGTCGGAGACGCTGCTGGTGTTTCCCGAGCACCGCGCCTTCCTCGCCGACCCCGCCGCCGCGGTGGCGGCGCTCGGACTGGCCGTGCCCGAGAAGAAAGTGGTGGTGGAGGTGGCCTCGCTGGACGAGGCGCGGGAAGCGCTCGGAGCGATGCCCGACGTGCTCCAGTGCGAGAAGATGACGCCGGACGGCATCCGCGCCGTCTGCGCCTTGGTGGCCGCCGCGGGCCA
>NZ_JBNFNU010000061.1:0-15738 GCF_057364445.1 Xanthobacter sp. BG11Y11_SDJG | reverse complement strand
GCGCGCCTCGCCGTCCCCGGCGTCGGCGGCTTCCTCGGGCGCGGCCTCGCGCTCGGGCTCGTCCTTGGCCGGTTCCTTCGCCGCATCCTTGGCGATGCCGGCGCGGTGATGAAGGAGGGCAGGCCGATGATCTGCTCCTCCTCGTCACGCGACGGGCTCGGCGGGGCGGGACGCGCCGGTCGGGGGGCATCGTCCTCGCCGCGCGGCGGGGCGCGGCGTACGGAACTCGCGGGTCTCGCGCGGTTCACGGGCCTCGCGCGGCTCCCGGCCTTCGCGGTTCTCGCGGCCTTCTCGCGGCTCGCGGCTGTCCCGCGCCTCGCGCGGCTGGTAGCCCTCGCCGCTCTCGTCGTCGCGGTTGCGGCGGAAGCCGTTGCGTCCCTCGCGCGGCTGGCGCCCCTCTCGATTGTCGCGGTTCTCGCGCGTGTCTCGGTTGTCGCGGTTGTCTCGGTTGTCGCGCCCCTCGCGCTGCGCGTAGGGCTGCTGGTCGCCGCCGCGCTGCCCGAAGGGCTGGGGCGCGTCGAGGGCCGAGACGTCGTCCATCTCCTCGTCGTCGCCGTCCTCGTCGCGGCCGAAGCCGGGCTGGGGACCGAACTGGCCCTGGAGCGAGGCGATGAGGCGCAGATAATGCTCGGCGTGCTGGAGATAGTTCTCGGCCGCCACCGGGTCGCCGGAGGACTGGGCGTCGCGCGCGAGCTGCTGGTACTTCTCGGCGATGTGGTGGGCGGTACCGCGGACCTTCACGTCGGGCCCGTTGGACTCATAGACACGCGTGAGCGGATTGGATCCGCGCCGGTTGTTGTTGTTCCGGCCGCGCATGCGCTTCTGCTGACCATTTCTCATCGTGATCGTTCTCTACTCGCTCGGCGTTCACTCCGCCGCCTGCGCCGGATCGCGTGCGAATCTCGGGCGATGCGGCCTGGGTTACGGGACCTGCCGGTTCGCGCCACGGCCGCGCGGCGCCGAACCGGGAAACATGGGTGATGCGCGCGCGGTCCTGCGCCTGTGGCGCCCGCGCCGGTAAGCATGCGGAAGTGCCCTTAAGAGTTCAGGATCAGTCCGATCATCGAGCCTCGATCCGCGCCTCCGGCGCGGCCGCCCAATCTGACACACCGCGTCACGGCCTCATGCCGGAGCGCGCTTTACCCGGTGAAACGATCGTTCCGCGAGAAGATTGCCCGGGCGCCGCATCCGCGCGCCATCGGCCACGATCCTCCATGGCATCCGAAACGTCCCGACGAGATTTCGGAAGCCTGCACTACCCCTCTGGGCAGGTGCCTCGGCTCGATTCCTGAAAAGGACACTAGCCAGTTCCCTCGCACGATCCAAGCGTTTTTTTCCCTGGGCCGCGTGCCCCGCTTTCGCCAGAATCTGTGCTGGCTCACGGTTTGCGCGCGGCGAGGGCGCGGGCGATGCCGGCGAGGTCGGCGCCGGGCGGGGCCGGCGAGCGCAAGCCCCGGCCGCGCGCAGAAGCTGCGCCACGGCCTCCTCCTGGCCGATGCCCAGCTCAAGCACCAAAATACCGCCCGGCGCCAGCAGGCGCACCGCCTGCCGGGCGATGGCGCGGTAGGCGTCCAGTCCATCGGCGCCGCCGTCGAGGGCAAGAGGCGGATCGTGCAGGCGCACCTCGGGATCGAGACCGGCGAGGTGCGCGGTCGGGATGTACGGTGGGTTCGACACCAGCAGGTCGAAGCCGCCGGCCAGCGCCTCGCCCCAGCGCCCGGCGACCACCGCCGAACGGCTGGAGAGCCCGAGCCGCGCCAGATTGTCGCAAGCGGTCCGGGCGGCGTCGACGCTGAGGTCCACCCCGATGCCGAAAGCGTGGGGCAATTCCGTGAGCAGCGCCGCGAGGATGGCGCCCGAACCGGTGCCGAGATCGACGATGCGCAGCGGCGCGGCGCGGTCGACCACCAGAGCGAGCGCCGCCTCCACCACCGTCTCCGTGTCCGGGCGGGGAACCAGCGTGTCGGGAGACAGCGCGAAGTCGAGGCTCCAGAATTCCCGCCGCCCGATGAGCCGTGCCACGGGCTCCCCCGCGAGGCGCCGGGACAGAAGCTGTCCGGCGCTGTCTCGCGTCTGCGGTGTCGCCGCTTCGGCGCCGCGGGCGAGGAGCCCGGCCGGATCAAGCCCCGAAGCCGCGCCGAGAATGAGTCGCGCCTCGGTGTCGGCGGCGGCGATGCCGGCCGCCTTCAGGTGAGCCGCCATGGTGCGCCGGAGTGCGGCGAGGGTGACGGCGTCGTCAGCACTCATGGCGCGCGGCTCCTTCGGCCTCACGCTTCGTCTGCGGCGGCCATCAGCGCCGCCTGGTGCTCGGTGACCAGCGCATCCACCAGATCGTCGAGCGCCGTGCCGGCGATCACCTCCTCCAGCTTGTAGAGGGTGAGGTTGATGCGGTGGTCGGTCACGCGTCCCTGCGGGAAATTGTAGGTGCGGATGCGCTCGGAGCGGTCGCCGGAGCCCACCTGGCCCTTGCGCTCGGCGGCGCGGCCGGCCTCTTGGCGCTGGCGCTCCTCGTCCAGCAGCCGGGCGCGCAGCACCGCCATGGCCCGCGCCTTGTTGCGGTGCTGGGAGCGCTCGTCCTGCACCACCACCACGGTGTTGGTGGGCAGATGGGTGATGCGCACGGCGCTCTCGGTCTTGTTGACGTGCTGGCCCCCGGCGCCCTGGGCGCGGAACACGTCGATCCGCAGGTCGCCCTCGTCCACTTCCAGGTCCACCTCCTCCGCCTCCGGAAGCACCGCGACGGTGGCGGCGGAAGTGTGGATGCGCCCGCCCGCCTCGGTGGCGGGAACGCGCTGCACCCGGTGGACGCCGCTCTCGAACTTCAGGCGGGCATAGGCGCCGCGCCCGTGCACGGCGGCGACGATCTCCTTGAAGCCGCCCATGGTGCCCTCGCTCTCGGACAGCACCTCGACGCTCCAGCTCTTCTCGGCGGCGTAGCGCGCATACATGCGGAAGAGGTCGCCGGCGAACAAGGCGGCCTCGTCGCCGCCGGTTCCGGCGCGCACCTCCAGGATGACGCCGCGCTCGTCCATGGCGTCCTTGGGCAGGAGCGCGAGACGCACCTCGCGCGTCAGCTCCTCGATGCGCTCTTCCAGGCGCGCCACCTCGCCCTCGGCGAGGGCGCGCATCTCCGGATCGCCTTCGGCGGTCAATTCCCGGGCATCGGCGAGGTCGCGCTCGGCAGCCTTCAATGCCTTGACCTGCGCCACCACCGGGGACAGGTCGGAAAATTCCCGGCCGAGGCGGGCGATCTCGTCGCCCTGCGCGCCTTGGGCGAGCGCGGCCTCGATCTCGGCATGGCGCGCGACAAGCTGGTCGAGCTTCGCAAGCGGCAGCGTGTTCATCGGCTGCTTATAGCGCGAGCCCGCTCGCCAAAGCGAACGCCCGAAGCGTGGCGCGGATGTCGACCGTGCCGGTGCGGTCGTCGAGCAGCGGCAGCAGCACCTTGCGCGCCGCCGCCACGTCCAGTTCCAGCAGCGTCGCCTTCACCGGTCCGATGGAGGCCGGAGAGACCGAGAGCGAGCGATAGCCGAGCGCGGCGAGCGCCACCGCCTCCAGCGGCCGCGAGGCCAGCTCGCCGCACAGGGTGATCGGCTTGCCGTGGCGCGCGCCGCCTCCGCCACCATGCGGAAGGCGCGCAGCGCCGGCGCCGAGAGCGGGTCGAACCGGTCGGCGACGCGCATGTTCGAGCGGTCGGCGGCATAGAGGAACTGGACCAGGTCGTTCGAGCCGACGGAGAGAAAGTCCGCCCGCGCCAGCATCTCGTCCAGCTGGAACAGCAGCGAGGGCACCTCCACCATGGCGCCGACGAACACCCGGTCGGGCAGGCCGTGGCCATGCCGGCGCAGATGGGTGAGCTCGCGCTCGACGATGGCGCGGGCGTGGTCGAACTCCTCCACCGCCGCCACCATCGGGAACATCACGCGCAGTTCGCGCCCTGCCCCGGCGCGCAGCAGCGCGCGCACCTGCGAGCGCAGAAGGCCGGGACGGTCGAGGCCGAGGCGGATGGCGCGCCAGCCGAGCGCCGGATTCTCCTCCTCGATCGCCCGCATGTAGGGCAGCACCTTGTCGCCGCCGATATCGAGGGTGCGGAACGTCACCGGCCGCTCGCCCGCAGCATCCAGGACCGCGCGATAGAGCTTCAGCTGCTCCGAGATGCGCGGAAACGTGGACGCGATCATGAACTGAAGTTCGGTTCGGAACAGTCCGATCCCCGCGGCGCCGGTCTCGGCGATATGGGGCAGGTCCACCAGCAGGCCGGCATTGAGGTGCAGGTCCACATGCACCCCGTCCTTGGTCACGGAGGGGCGGGTGCGCAGGGCCGCATACTGGGCCTGCCGGCGGGCGCGATAGCGCACCTTCTCGGCATAGGCCTCCTCCACGTCGCCGGGAGGGCGCAGGTGCACCTCGCCGGCCTGGCCGTCGACGATCACCGGGTCGCCCGGGTCGGCGAGGCCGGCCGCGTTCTCCACCTGGCCCACGGCGGCGATGCCGAGCGCGCGGGCGACGATGGTGACGTGGCTGGTGGTGCCGCCTTCTTCCAGCACCAGCCCCCGGATGCTGGTGCGGTCATAGTCCAGCAGCGCCGCCGGGCTCATGTTGCGGGCGACGAGGATGGCGTTCTCCGGCAGCGCCTCGCGCTCGGTGCCGCGGCCGCGGCCGGTCAGTTCGCGCAGCAGGCGGTTGGCGAGGTCGTCGAGATCGTGCAGGCGTTCGCGCAGATAGGGATCGGACGCGCGCATCATGCGGGCGCGGGTGTCCGACTGCACGCGCTCCACCGCGCCCTCGGCGGTGAGGCCCGAGAGCACCGCCTCGCGCATCCTGTGCATCCAGCCCCGGTCATGCGCGAACATGCGGTAGGCTTCGAGGATGTCCCGGTGCTCGCCGGCCTTGGACAGGCCGTCGTCCTCCAGCATGGCATCGATGGCGTGGCGCAGCTTGCCGATGGCGGCGTCGAGCCGCTCGGTCTCCTTGTGGACGTCGTCGGCGATGACGTTGGTCACCTTGATGCGCGGCTCGTGCAGCACCACGTAGCCGAGCCCGAGCCCGTCGGCGAGCGGAACGCCCTTCAGGTGCACCGGCCTGCGGATGGCGGGCTCGGCGCCGGGCTTCGCCAGCGCGGTCAGCTCGCCCGAGGCGATCATCTCCGCCAGCACCATGGCGGTGGTCTGGAGCGCCTCGATCTCTTCTTCCGTATAGGTGCGGCGCGCCCGGTTCTGCACCACCAGAACGCCCAGCGTGTTGCCGCCGCGCAGGATCGGCACGCCGAGGAAGGAATTGTAGATTTCTTCGCCCGTCTCCGGACGGTAGGCGAATTCGGGGTGTCCCTGGGCGTCGGACAGCGCCAGCGATTCGGCCTCGCGCGCCACGTGGCCGACCAGGCCCTCGTCCACCCGCATGACGGTAAGATGAACCGCGTCCCGGTTCAGGCCTTCCGTAGCGTACAGCTCGAGGGTCTGATCGACGCGCAGCACGTAGACCGAGCACACCTCCGCGACCATGTTGGCGGCGATGAGCACGACGATCTTGTCGAGGCGGTCCTGCGCGCTGACCGGCTCCGCCATCACCTCGCGGAGGCGGCGGAGCAGCACGCGGGGGCCGCCGAGCGCGCCACGCATCGGCCGCATCCTCAAGGTTGGCGGGGAACCCCGCGGGGATTTCAGTGAACGGCGCGCCCCCGCCTGTCCGCCCTCAGCTGTCGAGCCCGTATAGCGAATGGAGAGTCCGCACCGCAAGCTCGGTATAGGCCGCATCGATCAGGATCGAGATCTTGATCTCGGACGTGGTGATGGCCCGGATGTTGATTCCCTTGCCCGCCAGCGCCTCGAACGCCTTCGCCGCGACGCCGGCATGGGAGCGCATGCCGATGCCGATCACCGAGACCTTGGTGACCTCCATCGCCCCTTCGAGCGCCTGGTAGCCGACCTGCGCCCGGGCACCCTCCAGCACCGCCTTGGCCCGTTCGAAATCGGCCGAGGGCACGGTGAAGGTAATGTCGGTGAAGCCGTCCGCCGAGACGTTCTGGACGATCATGTCCACATTGATGTGGGCCTCGGCGAGCGGGCCGAACACCGCGGCGGCGATGCCGGGCTTGTCCGCCACCCGGCGGATGGAGACCTGGGCCTCGTCCTTGGCGAAGGCGATGCCGGTGACCACCTGCGATTCCATCTGGTTTGCCACGATCTCCTCCTCGTCGCAGATGAGCGTGCCCGCGGTCTCGACGTGCGCCATCTCCGGCGCGTCGGGGTCGACGAGGCTGGAGCGCACGAACGTGCGCACATTGTGCACCATGGCGAGTTCCACCGAGCGCACCTGGAGCACCTTGGCCCCGAGGGATGCCATCTCCAGCATCTCCTCGAAGGCGATGCGGTCGAGGCGGCGCGCCTTCGGCACCACGCGCGGATCGGTGGTGTAGACGCCGTCGACGTCGGTATAGATGTCGCAGCGCTCGGCGCGAGCGCCGCCGCCACCGCCACCGCACTGGTGTCGGAGCCGCCGCGCCCCAGCGTGGTGATGCGGCCGGACGCCGCGTGCATGCCCTGGAAGCCGGCGATCACCGCCACCTCGCCGCCGTCCACCGCGGCGCCGAGGGCGGCGCCATCGATCTCCAGGATGCGGGCCGAGCCGTGGGCGTCGTCGGTGAGAATGGGGATCTGCCAGCCCTGCCAGGAGCGCGCCGGGACGCCCATCTCCTGGAGCGCGATGGCGAGCAGCCCGCTCGTGACCTGCTCGCCGGAGGCGACCACCGCGTCGTATTCGCGCGCGTCGTAGAGCGGCGCGGCCTCCTTGCACCAGGCCACCAGCTCGTTGGTCTTGCCGGCCATGGCCGAGACCACCACCGCCACCTGGTATCCGGCCTCGACCTCGCGCTTCACGTGGCGCGCCACGTTGCGGATGCGCTCCAGGTTGGCGACCGAGGTGCCGCCGAACTTCATCACCAGCCGAGCCATGGCTCGTGCCTTTCTCTCACTGAAAATTGGGAAACAAGGGGTGCAGAGGAACGGGCGCGCGCGGCGCGGGCCGCGCGGACGTCATTTTCGCCGGCGCATGGACAGGGCGCCGCGAACGGCGCCGGTGTCCTTGATCCTCGTGCTGGCGGAGCGGTGCATCCCTTTGGCCCTGCGCGCGGGTTCGACGGTTCGCGCGGCGTTTCGCGCCGCTTCCTAGCCGCAACGGGGCCGTGGGGCAACCCGGCCGGCGCAATCGGCCGCCAGTCCGCCGCCCGACCGAGCCAATAGACGGGGCTTGATCGGCCGGGTGCGATCGCCGATCACGGCGGGGATGCGCCCTCCCGATACGCCGAGGCATGGCCCATGGCTTCCTTCCCGCTCGATCCGCGCCTTGAGGCCGACGGCCCGGTGGTCGCCGAGCTTCCCTTGTGTCAGGTCCGCCTTGTGGACGACGCACGCTTCCTCTGGGCGGTGCTGATCCCGCGCCGGGAGGGCCTGGTGGAAATCCTCGACCTTCCGGCCCGCGATCGGGCGGTGCTGATGGAGGAGATCGCGGCGGTGGGGGCGGCGGTGAAGGCGGTGTCCGGCTGCGCCAAGCTCAATGTGGCGGCGCTGGGCAACATGGTCAGCCAACTGCATGTGCATGTCATCGGCCGCAGTCCGGGCGACGCGGCCTGGCCGGGTCCGGTGTTCGGCTTCGGCGTCCGCGCGCCGCTGACGCCGGAGGCGATGACGGAGCGGCTTGAGACGCTGCGCGCCGCGCTCCTGCCCTGAGCGCACAGCTTCCATGTTTGCCGGCCGAGCGCGGCAGGAGGGCGGGACAAAAGGGGAAGACGGCCGCAGCCGCGATTCGCTCGGGATTCGTTCCCGCGCCGTTCCGTCCGCGGTCATGCCCGCGTCCCATTCCGGGACGGGACCTCGGCCCGTCAGAGCCGCCGGAGGCTCACCTCGGCCACCTCGTGGTCGCCGGCCTTGCGCAGGATGAGGTCGGCGCGCTGGCGGGTGGGCAGGATGTTTTCCACGAGGTTCGGCAGATTGGTGCGCCGCCAGATGGCGAGGGCGGTAGCGTTCGCCTCGTCCTGCGTCAGCTTCGAGTAGCGGTGGAAGTAGGAGAGCGGGTCCTTGAACGCGGTTTCCCGGAGCCGCATGAAGCGCTCCACGTACCAGCGCTCGATCACGTCCTCGTCGGCATCGATATAGACCGAGAAGTCGAAGAAGTCGGAGACGAAGGGGATCGCCTTGCCGTCCTTGGGCGGGCGTGTGGTCTGGAGCACGTTCAGCCCCTCGACGATGAGGATGTCCGGCCGGTCCACCTCCACCGTCTGGTCCGGCATCACGTCGTAGAAGAAATGCGAGTAGAGCGGCGCCCGCACCGGCCGCCGGCCGGCCTTGATGTCGGTGAGGAAGCGCAGCAGCAGCGGCAGGTCGTAGCTTTCGGGAAAGCCCTTCTTCTCCATCAGCCCCTCGCGGTCCAGCACCGCATTGGGCAGGAGGAAGCCGTCGGTGGTCACGAGCCCCACCTTCGGCGTGTTGGGCCAGCGCGCGAGCAGCGCCTGGAGCACGCGGGCGGTGGTGGACTTGCCCACCGCCACCGAGCCGGCGACGCCGATGATGTAGGGCACCTTGCCCTCGCCATTGGCCTCGTTCTCGCGCTGGTCGAGGAAGTGGCTCATGGCGCGGAACAGCTTCTGCGTCGCGCCCACATAGAGCGAGAGCAGGCGCGACAGCGGCAGGTAGATCTCCTCCACCTCCTTGATGGAGAGGTGGACGCCAAGGCCCTGCAGACGCTGGATTTCCTCCGGACGCAGCGTGAGCGGCGTGTCGCGGCGCAGCGCCGCCCATTCCTCGCGCGAGAAGGTGCGGTAGGGCGAAAGGGCGGGATCCATGCGCTGGTCCATGAGGAAGAAGCCCGTGTCCCGTCTCAGTCCGGCTTGCGCGCGGCCTTCTCGGCGAGGCCCGATTGCCCGGTGCGGCGGGCAAGCTCGGCCTCGACCTCAGAAAGCGTCACGCCGCGCGCGGCGAGGACCACGAGGAGATGGTAGAGGAGATCGGCGCTCTCGGCGATGAGACCCTCGTCGGGGGCGCAGACGGCGGCGATCACCGTCTCCACCGCCTCCTCGCCGAGCTTCTGGGCGCATTTGGCGACGCCCTTGTCGAGCAGCGAGCGGGTGTAGGAGCTTCCCGCGTCGGCCGCGGCGCGCGCGGCGACGATCCGCTCCAAATCGGCGAGGGTGAAGGGCGCGCTCATGCGATCCTCGCTGGGCGGGAAAAGACGGGGCCGCACTCACACATCGAGGCGCACCGGCAGGCCGGCCTCCTTGAGGTGTTCCTTGGCCTCGCGCACCGTGAAGGTGCCGAAATGGAAGATCGAGGCGGCCAGCACCGCCGAGGCGCCGCCGTCGCGGATGCCGTCCACGAGGTGATCCAGCGTGCCCACGCCGCCCGAGGCGATCACCGGCACGTGCACCGCGTCGGAGACCGCGCGGGTGAGCGCGCAGTCGAAGCCCTTGCCGGTGCCGTCCCGGTCCATGGAGGTCAGCAGGATTTCGCCGGCACCGAGGTCCACCACCTCGCGGGCATATTGGATGGCGTCGATGCCGGTGGGGGTGCGCCCGCCATGGGTGAAGATCTCCCAGCGGTCGGTCTCGCCCTCGGCCGACACCTTCTTGGCGTCGATGGCGACGACGATGCACTGCTCGCCGAACTTCTCCGCCGCCTCGCCCACGAAGGCGCGGCGGCTGACGGCGGCGGTGTTGATGGAGACCTTGTCGGCGCCCGCATGCAGCAACGTGCGCACGTCGTCCACGGTGCGCACGCCGCCGCCCACGGTGAGCGGCATGAAGCACTGCTCGGCGGTGCGGCGCACCACGTCGAGGATGGTGCCGCGGTTCTCGTGGCTGGCGGTGATGTCGAGGAAGGTGAGCTCGTCCGCACCGGCGGCGTCATAGGCGCGGGCGGCCTCCACCGGGTCGCCGGCATCGCGCAGGTCGACGAACTGGACACCCTTCACCACGCGGCCGTCCTTGACGTCGAGGCAGGGGATGACGCGGACCTTCAGCATGGCACCTACCGCCCCGCCACCAGAGCCAGCGCCTCGCGGGCATCGAGCCGGCCGTCATAGAGCGCGCGCCCGGTGATGGCGCCGGCGACCTTGGCGGCGGCGGGCTCCAGCAGCGCCTCGATGTCCTCGATCGAGGCGAGGCCGCCGGAGGCGATCACCGGCAGCGCCACCGCCTCGGCCAGCGCCACGGTGGCGTCGATGTTGAGGCCCTTCAGGAGGCCGTCGCGGGCGATGTCGGTGTAGATGATGGCGGACACGCCGGCATCCTCGAAGCGCTTGGCGATCTCCACCGCCGAGAGCTTGGAGGTTTCGGCCCAGCCTTCCACCGCCACGAAGCCGTCGCGGGCATCGAGGCCCACCGCCACCGGCCGGGATGGGCTTTCGCGGCGGCCTTGACGAAGTCCGGGTCGCGCACCGCGGCGGTGCCGAGGATGACGCGGGTGACGCCCTTCTCCAGCCAGGCCTCGACCGTGGCGAGGTCGCGGATGCCGCCGCCGAGCTGTACCGGGATGGAGACCGTCTCCAGGATGCGCTCCACGGCGGCCGCGTTGACCGGCTTGCCGGCGAACGCGCCGTCGAGGTCCACGAGGTGCAGATAGCGAAAGCCGAGGGTCTCGAACTCGGCGGCCTGGGCGGCGGGGTCGCGGTTGAACACGGTCGCGCGGGCCATGTCGCCCTGCTCCAGGCGCACGGCGAGGCCGTCCTTCAGGTCGATGGCGGGAAACAGGATCACGGGTGCCACTTCAGGAAATTGGCGAGGAGCGCAAGGCCGAGGGTCTGGCTCTTCTCGGGATGGAACTGGGTTCCGGCCACGTTGTCCTTCGCCACCACGGCGGTGATGGTGCCGCCATAGTCGGTGGTGGCGACGAGGTCGAGGCCGTCGGCCGGCTTCAGGTGGTAGGAATGGACGAAATAAGCGTGCAGCCCGCCTTCGCCGGACGGCACCTGCGCCAAAAGCGGGTGCTCGCGCGCAATCTGCAGCGTGTTCCAGCCCATGTGCGGGATCTTGAGGGCGGGATCGGCGGGGGCGATGCGGTCCACCTCGCCGCGGATCCAGCCGAGACGTCCGTGACGCCGTGCTCCAGCCCGCGCTCGGCCAGCAATTGCAGGCGACGCAGATGCCGAGGAAGGGCCGGCCCTTCTCCTGCACCGCCTCGGTCATGGCCTCCACCATGCCGGGCACGGCATCGAGCCCCGCGCGGCAGTCGGCGAAGGCGCCGACGCCCGGCGAGGACGACGCGGTCGGCGCGGGCGCACCACGTCGGGGTCGCAGGTCACCAGCACCGGCTGCTCGCGTCCGGCCTCGCGCGCGGCGCGCTCGATGGCCTTGGCGGCGGAGTGCAGGTTGCCGGAATTGTAATCGACGACGGCGACGGTCATGGGGCGGAGGCCCCCCGGGAAGCTGCCGATGATGCCGGGGGGCGCCCGCATGGCGCGGCGCGCGCCGTCGTTTCTCGGCCGCGCTGCTCTCCGCCGGGTCTCGCCACGGGTCTCGCCGCCCCCGCCGGGGCGCAGCAGGGCAACGTGCCCAATGCGCTCCAGGGCTTCGCCAAGAACCGCGACCAGCCCGTGCGCATCAACGCCAATTCCCTGGAAGTCCGCGACAAGGACAAGATCGCGGTGTTCTCCGGCAACGTGGTGGTGGTGCAGGGCGACACCACCATGAACACCAAGGACCTGCTCGTCTATTACGACGGCTCGGTGGGCGCCCCTCAGGAGGGCGCGCCCATGAAGCAGGGGCAAATCCGCAAGCTCGAGGCCAAGGGCGGCGTGGTCGTCAAGACCAAGGAGCAGACCGCCACCGGCGACAGCGGCGTCTTCATGATGGCCGACAACACCGTCACGCTGGTGGGCAAGCCCGTGGTTCTGACCCAGGGGCCGAACGTGATCCGCGGCCAGAAGCTGGTGGTCGACCTCGTCACCGGGGTCTCGAAGTTCGAGGGCGGCCGGGTGGAGAGCCTGATCGTGCCCGGCTCGGTCAAGGAGAACCAACCCGCCGGCGCGAAGCCGGGCGCGCCGGCGCCGCAGGGCGGCGCACAGGCACCGCGCCGCTAGACAAAGCGTGCTCTATCAAGAGTTGAGAGTGCGGTCCGATCAAATGGATCCAATTTGATCGGACCGCACTCTCGTCACCGGCCGATCCACGCGGCGCGCGCACGCGGTGCAGTGTCGTCGCACTGGCGTCGACGCAGGATTTGTACCAGACTGCGACAGCTTTGCGACACGGCGCCGCGCGCGCGGGATCCGCCGCCGCCAATTTGCTTGCGAACGCTTTCCACAGAACGCTCGGCCCAATTTTTGCATAAACGGTGCATTGCATCCCCGTGGGCGAGCGGCTAAACCTGAACTCTGGGGGGCGGGGGCCCGGAGGCAGAGTTGAACGTCCTATCGATTTTCGGAAGGGGCGGCGGCAAGCGCCGGACGAGCACGATCAAGTCGCGCCAGCCGGCGGACGACCATGCCGACCTCGCGGCGCTGGAGCAGGCGCTCTACGACGACGCCCCGCAGAACTCGCGGCAGGACTCCCGTCAGGACGCCAGCGGCTATGAGGCCCGGCGCCAGGGACAGGGGCACGGGGAGCCGCAGGACGACCAATTCGACGATGATCGCGGCTACGCAGAAGATTACGACGACGCCTATGACGGTGCCTGGGAAGAGCCGCTCGCGCTGACCCATTCCGGCCGGCGCGGTCCCGTCACCGAGGCCGACATGCAGGACGCGCTGGCTGCCTACGGCCTCGCCAAATCCTACGGCGGGCGTCAGGTGGTGCGCGACGTGTCCATGAACGTGCGGCGCGGCGAGGCGGTGGGCCTGCTCGGCCCCAACGGCGCCGGCAAGACCACCTGCTTCTACATGGTGACGGGCCTCGTGAAGGCGGATGCCGGCCGCATCGAGCTGGACGGCCACGACGTCACCCCCATGCCCATGTATCGCCGCGCCCGGCTCGGCATCGGCTACCTGCCGCAGGAGGCCTCCATCTTCCGGGGGCTCACGGTGGAGGGCAACATCATGGGCGTGCTCGAAGTCACCGAGCCCGACCGCCGCAAGCGCGCCGACGAGATGGAGGCGCTGCTGGAGGAGTTCAAGATCACCCACGTGCGCAAGTCGCCCGCCATCGCCCTCTCGGGCGGCGAGCGCCGGCGCGTGGAGATCGCCCGCGCGCTCGCCAGCCGCCCCTCCTTCATGCTGCTGGACGAGCCCTTCGCCGGCATCGACCCGATCGCGGTGGGCGACATCCAGGCGCTGGTGCGCCACCTCACCTCGCGCGGCATCGGCGTGCTGATCACCGACCACAATGTGCGCGAGACGCTCGGCCTCATCGACCGTGCCTACATCATCCATTCCGGCACCGTGCTGATGGAGGGCGATCCGGAGGCCATCGTCTCCAGCCCGGACGTGCGCCGGCTCTATCTCGGCGAGGAGTTCCGGCTGTGAGGACGGACCGCTCCAGCATCCCGCCGCGGGAGGGCGCGCCATGGCGCTGAGCCCGAAGCTGGAGTTCCGCCAGACCCAGTCGCTGGTGATGACGCCGCAGCTGATGCAGGCGATCAAGCTGCTGCAGCTCTCCAACATGGAGCTGGTGGCCTATGTGGAGGCCGAGCTGGAGCGCAACCCGCTGCTGGAGCGCCCTGGCCGAGAACGAGAGCCCGACCCCGCCGACGGCCAGGAGAGCGCCGAGGCGCGCGAGGCGCGCGAGGAACTCGCCACCGCCGAGCGCGAGGCGCCCGCCTCCGGCGAGTGGATGGAGCAAGGTCTCGAACCCTCCCGCGCCGAGATGGAGACCCGCCTCGACACCGACCTCGGCAACGTGTTCCCGGACGACGCGCCCTCCGAGCGCGCCCAGGGCGCGGCCTCGCCCGGCGCCTCCTCCAGCATCGACTGGGGCAGCGGCGGCGGCGACCGGGGCGAGGACTACAATCCCGAGGCCTTCCTCACCTCCGAGGCGACGCTGGCCGACCACCTGGAGGCGCAGCTCTCCGTGGCGGAGCCGGACCCCGCCCGCAAGCTCATCGGCATCCACCTCATCGGCCTCATCGACGAGGCGGGCTACTTCACCGGCGACCTCGACCAGGTGGCCGAGCAGATGGGCGCCCGCCCGGCGGAGGTGGAGGCGGTTCTGCGGGTGATCCAGACCTTCGAGCCCACCGGCGTCGGCGCCCGCAACCTCGCCGAATGCCTCGCCATCCAGCTCAAGGAGCGCGACCGCTTCGATCCCGCCATGCAGGCGCTGGTGGCGAACCTGGAGCTGCTGGCCCGCCACGACCGCAACGCGCTGAAGCGCATCTGCGGCGTCGACGCCGAGGACCTTGCCGACATGATCGGCGAAATCCGCCGGCTCGATCCCAAGCCCGGCCTCGCCTTCGGCGGCGGCGTGGTGCACCCGCTGATCCCGGACGTCTATGTGCGCCCCGGCGCGGACGGCACCTGGATCGTGGAACTCAATTCGGAGACCCTGCCGCGGGTGCTGGTGAACCAGTCCTACCACGCGGTGGTGGCGAAGGCGGCGAAGGCGCCGCACGAGAAGAGCTTCCTGGCCGAATGCCTGCAGAGCGCGAGCTGGCTCACGCGCTCGCTCGACCAGCGGGCGCAGACCATCCTGAAGGTCGCAAGCGAGATCGTGCGCCAGCAGGACGCATTCCTGCTGCACGGCGTGCGCCACCTGCGCCCGCTCAACCTGCGCACGGTGGCCGACGCCATCGGCATGCACGAATCCACCGTCTCCCGCGTCACCTCCAACAAATACATCGCGACCCCGCGCGGCGTGGTGGAGATGAAGTTCTTCTTCTCGTCCGCCATCTCGGCGGCGGGCGGCGGGGAGGCCCATTCGGCCGAGGCGGTGCGCCACCGCATCAAGGCGCTGATCGACGCGGAGAGCGCCGACGACGTGCTCTCCGACGACACGCTGGTCCAGAAGCTGCGCGCCGACGGCATCGACATCGCCCGCCGCACGGTGGCGAAGTATCGCGAGGGCATGAACATCCCCTCCTCGGTGCAGCGCCGGCGCGAGAAGCTGTCCCTGCGCGAGGTGGGCTGACGCCGCCGGCTCTCCCGCCGGACGGCGGCTTTGCAGGATGCCGCTGGGGTCCGTCTCGTCGGCGTCCCACCCGTCACCGCCGTCATCCCCCGGCTTTTCCGGGGGATCCACGCCGCGTCCGGGCCGGCGCTTCATCTTCTGCACGCCCGCTCGCGGCCCCGTGGATGCCCCGGACAAGCCGGGGCATGACGGAGGCTGGAGCTCCCCGCGTGAAGCCTCCGCCTTGCGCGTCCGCGCTCCCAGGTCATCGCGCCCCAACACCTCCGTCGCCCTCCGGCGACCGGGCGCGCCGTGGGGAGGGTGCGATGGATGCTCCGATCAAGTCGGAGCATGACGGCGGCTTTGCAGGATGCCGCTGGGGTCCGTCTCGTCGGCGTCCCACCCGTCACCGCCGTCATCCCCCGGCTTGTCCGGGGGATCCACGCCGCGTCCGGGCCGGCGCTTCATCTTCTGCACGCCCGCTCGCGGCCCCGTGGATGCCCCGGACAAGCCGGGGCATGACGGAGGTTGGAGCTCCCCGCGTGAAGCTTCCGCCTTGCGCGTCCGCGCTCCCAGGTCATCGCGCCCCAACACCTCCGTCGCCCTCCGGCGACCGGCGCGCCGTGGGGAGGGTGCGATGGATGC
Source organism: Xanthobacter sp. BG11Y11_SDJG (assembly GCF_057364445.1). NCBI lineage: Bacteria > Pseudomonadati > Pseudomonadota > Alphaproteobacteria > Hyphomicrobiales > Xanthobacteraceae > Xanthobacter > Xanthobacter sp. BG11Y11_SDJG. The sequence continues at coordinate 68 of NZ_JBNFNU010000061.1, read as the reverse complement.
TCCGATCAAGTCGGAGCATGACGGCGGTCGGGCGCGGGGGAGCTGGGTTATGGTCGGCCGGGCCGCGC
>NZ_JBNFNU010000060.1:0-15908 GCF_057364445.1 Xanthobacter sp. BG11Y11_SDJG | reverse complement strand
GGGGGTCGGCGTGGCGCGCTGGGGAGCGGGGAGGGCGATCCGCCTGCAGGTGCTGGGCGGATACCGCCGCCGCCTTTCGCCGCCGTGCTCGGGGGCGCAGCAGCGCGCCCCAAGATTCTTGAGACGCAGGTGGGCGGGCGATCCAGCGGCTCGCTCCCTTGCTGCAGAACCGCGTCCAGGCCGGCGCTTCCTCCCCGGCCGAGATTTCCCGCGCCCGTGTCGCCGCCGATTTCGCCCGGGTGGAGCTGGACCGAGCCCGCGCTGCGCTCGGCACCGCGCGGCGGGAACTCGCGCTGCTCATGGGCCTTCAGGAGGCAAGGTTCGGGCGGGCGACCGGCAACCTGCTGAAGGTCAGCGCCCCCCCGCCACTGCCGGGGCTTGTCAAGCAGGCGCTGGGCAATCCGCAGCTCACCCGCTTCACCGCCCTGCGCGCCCAGCGGCAGGCGGACCTGCGCTCGGCACAGGCCAAGTCGGTGCCGGACGTGACCCTGGGGGTCGGCTACCGGCATTACAACGAGACCGCTGACAGCGGCATGCGCTTCTCATTGTCCATGCCGATCCCCCTGTTCGACCGCAATGACGGCGGCATCGCCGAGGCGAACGAACAGATGCTGCGGGCCGAAGCGGAGGAAGCCATCGCCCGCAATGCCCTCATCTCCCAGCTTGGCCGGGCCCATGACGGGATGAGGGCGGCCTTCGACGAAATAGCGCTATTGCGCGGCAGCACCATTCCAGGCGCGCGGACTGCCTTCGAGGGGGTAGAGACCGGCTATTCCGAAGGCCGCTACACGCTCCTGGAACTGCTTGACGCCCAGTCCACCCTCACCGACGCCGCCCTGCGCGAGCTCGATGCGCTGGTTTCGTTCCACACCGCACTCGCCACCCTCGAAGGGCTGACGGGTCGGCCGGTGAATCTCAACAAAGGAAAAGCCAAATGAGCCGCACGGCGCGACGCGACGTGGCGATGCTCCTCATCGGCCTGCTGGCCGGCGCGGGGGCGCTGTACGCATTCCAGGACCGCAACGCTCCCGTTTCGGGCAGCCTAGCCGCTGAGCGCGGACATGGTGCGGAGGGTGGGCATGGAGAAGAGGGAGGCGGACATGCCGAGGGCGGGGTGGAACTGGACGACACCAGGCTTGCTGCTGCCGGCATCGGCCTGGAGACGGCCAGCCCCGGGACGCTTCGCCAGAAGCTACGCCTAAATGGCTTGGTCCAGCCCAATCAGGAAAACGTGGTCCAGGTAACCCCGCGCTTTCCCGGCATCGTCCGGGAGATCCGCAAGCGGATCGGCGACAAGGTGGCCAAGGGCGACGTTCTCGCGGTCGTCGAAAGCAACCAGAGCCTCACCACCTACGACATGAAGGCGCCGATCTCCGGCACGGTGGTGGACCGGCAAGTCGGGCTTGGCGAATACGCCTCCGAACAGAAGCCGGCTTTCGTGGTGGCCGACCTTTCGACTCTATGGGTGGATCTCTCCGTCTATCGCCGCGATTTTCCACGGGTGCGTGCCGGCGATAAGGTCGCCATCGATCCGGAGGACGGTGGGCAGGTCATCGACGGCCGAGTGGCTTATGTCTCGCCCATCGGATCAGCCGACACCCAGACCGCGCTGGCGCGGGCGGTCATTCCCAACGACGGCATGCGGCTGCGGCCCGGCCTGTTCGCCGTGGGCACCATCACCCTGACTGAGAAGCCGGTGGATCTCGCGGTCCGAACCAGCGCGCTTCAGACCATCGACAACCGCACCGTCGTGTTCGTGCGCGACGGTGACGCGTTCGCCCCCCGCGATGTGGAGATCGGTGATCGCGATGCGGAATGGGCCGAGGTGCTGTTCGGGCTCATGCCCGGTGATGTCTACGCCGCGCGAAACAGCTTCGTGGTGAAGGCGGAACTCGCCAAAGGGAGCGCTAGCCATGAGCACTGAGGCGTCCCCCGGCGCGATGGACGACGGCCTGCGGCTCGTCACTGCCTTCATTCATCCTCATCTTGAAGGGCGCGTGGTGCGAGCCCTGCACGAGCTACCTGAATTCCCGGGATTTACCTTCACCGAAGCGCGCGGCCAAGGTCGCGGCCGCGGTGCCGGCGGCACCTATGTGGCGAGCGAATACGACCTCACCTACCAGCGCCATCTCCAGTTGCAGATCGTCTGCCGTGCCGGCGTCGTGGAGGCAGTGATCTCGACCCTCACGCGCGCTGGGTGGACCGGACACCGCGGTGACGGAGTGGTTTTCGTTACGCCGGTGGAGCGCTTCGCCCGCATCCGTGAGGCAGGCAAAGCTCAGGCTCAGGAGGGGGCGCGATGATCGACGCCATCCTCGCCTTCTCCATCCGCCAGCGTTGGCTGGTGGTCATGTTCTGCCTCGCCATCGGCGCCTTCGGGGCCTGGAACTTCACGCGCCTCCCCATCGACGCGGTGCCCGACATCACCAACGTGCAGGTGCAGATCAACACCTCGGCGCCCGGCTTCTCGCCGCTGGAGACCGAGCAGCGCATCACCTTTCCCATCGAGACCTCCATGGGCGGCCTGCCCGGCCTGCAATACACCCGCTCGCTGTCCCGCTATGGCCTCAGCCAGGTGACGGTCGTGTTCCGCGATGGCACCGACATCTACTTCGCCCGCCAGTTGGTGAACGAGCGCATCCAGCAGGCGAAGGACCAGCTTCCGCTGGGGGTGGAGACCGCCATGGGGCCGGTGTCCACGGGCCTTGGCGAGATCTACATGTACACGGTGGAGGCCAGGGACGGGGCGAAGAAGCCTGACGGCCAGCCCTTCAGCCCCACCGACCTACGCACCATCCAGGACTGGATCATCAAGCCGCAGTTGCGCACCGTGCCGGGGGTGGTGGAGGTGAACACCATCGGAGGTTTCGAGCGGCAGTTCCATGTGCTGCCCGATCCGGCGCGGTTGATGGCCAATCGCATTTCGTTCCGCGAGGTGATGACGGCGCTGGCCGCCAACAACGCCAACGTGGGCGCCGGCTATATCGAGCGCAACGGCGAGCAGTATCTGGTGCGCACGCCGGGCCAGGTGGCGGACGCCGCCGAGATCCGCGAGATCGTCATCGGCAGCCGGGGCGGCACGCCGCTGCGGATAGGCGATATTGCCGAGGTGCGCGAGGGGCGTGAGCTGCGCACCGGCGCGGCGACCCTGAACGGAGAAGAGGTGGTGCTGGGCACCACCATGCTCCTCATCGGCGAGAACAGTCGCACCGTGGCCCAGCGTGTCGCCGCGCGATTGGAGGAGATTTCCCGCTCGCTGCCGGAAGGCGTCATCGCCCGTGCCGTCTACGACCGCTCACACCTGGTGGAAGCCACCATCGCCACGGTGGAGAAGAACCTTCTGGAAGGCGCGCTGCTGGTGGTGGTGGTGCTGTTCGTGCTGCTCGGCAATTTCCGCGCGGCGCTGGTGACGGCCTTCGTCATTCCGCTCGCCATGCTCTTCACCATCACCGGCATGGTGGAGAACCGTGTCAGCGCCAACCTCATGAGCCTTGGTGCCATCGACTTCGGAATCATCATCGACGGGGCGGTCATCATCGTCGAGAACTGCCTACGCCTGCTGGCGGAAGAGCAGCATCGGCGCGGCCGGCTCCTGACCCGCGCCGAGCGGTTCGAGACCATCCTCGCCGGCTCCAAGGAGGTGATCCGGCCGAGCCTGTTCGGCACCATGATCATTGCCGTGGTCTACCTGCCGGTGCTCACCCTAACGGGGGTGGAGGGCAAGATGTTCACGCCCATGGCCATCACCGTCCTGATGGCGCTGGCCGGCGCGGCTCTGTTCTCCATGACCTTCATCCCGGCGGCCATCGCGCTGCTGGTAACGGGCAAGGTCTCCGAGCACGAGAACGTCATCATGCGCGGGGCGCGGCGCTTCTATACGCCGTTGCTCGATGCCGCCATCAACTACCGCGCCGTGGTGGCGGTGGCCGCGGCCGGCCTCGTGGTTGCGAGTGGCCTTGCCGCCTCCCGCATGGGCGGCGAGTTCATTCCGAGCCTCGACGAGGGCGATGCGGCGATCCAGGCGCTCAGGGTGCCGGGCACCAGCCTTACCCAGTCGCTGGAGATGCAGCAGGCGCTGGAGAAGAGCCTGCTGAAGGTGCCGGAAGTGAAGGAGGTGTTCGCCCGCACCGGTACGGCGGAAGTTGCCACCGACCCAATGCCGCCCTCCATCTCCGACGGTTACGTGATGCTGAAGCCACGCGCCGAATGGCCGGACCCCGGCAAGTCCAAGAGCGCGGTGATGACCGACATCGAGAAGGCGGCGGAGGGCGTGGCGGGGAGTAATTACGAACTCTCCCAGCCGATCCAGCTGCGCTTCAACGAGCTGATCTCCGGCATCCGCAGCGATGTGGGCGTCAAGATCTTCGGCGACGACCTCGACATGCTGCTGCAGGTGGCCGGGCAGGTGCAGAGCGTGCTCCAGGCGGTGCCGGGCGCCGCCGACGTGAAGACCGAGCAGGTCTCCGGCCTGCCCATGCTGACGGTCGCCCTCAATAGAGCGGCCATGGCCCGTTACGGGGTAAGCGTCGCCGACGTGCAGGAACTGGTGGAGATCGCGGTGGGCGGCCGCGAGGCCGGCGCCCTGTTCGAGGGCGATCGCCGCTTCGACATCGTGGTGCGCCTGCCGGAGGAATTGCGCACCGACATCGAGGCCCTGCGCGCGCTGCCGGTGCCGCTTCCCCCTGCGGCGAGCGATGAGGCCAAGCCAGTCCAGGCCGCTTGGGTCCCCGGATCTGGCGGGCAGATCCGCTACGTGCCGCTGTCCGCCATCGCCAACCTCACGGTCTCCCCTGGCCCGAACCAGATCAGCCGGGAGAACGGCAAAAGGCGCATCGTGGTGAGCGCCAACGTGCGCGACCGCGACCTCGGCTCCTTCGTCACCGACGCCCAGCGCCAGGTGGCAGATAAGGTGAAGCTGCCCGAAGGCTACTGGATCGGCTGGGGCGGCCAGTTCGAACAGCTGGTTTCGGCCACACAGCGCCTTGCCATCGTGGTGCCCATCGCGCTGTTGCTCATCTTCCTGCTGCTGTTCATGAGCTTCGGCTCGGTAGCGGATGCGCTGCTGGTGTTCTCCGGCGTGCCGCTGGCGCTCACGGGGGGCATCGCGGCGCTAATCTTGCGCGACCTGCCGCTCTCCATCAGCGCCGGCATCGGCTTCATCGCGCTCTCGGGCGTGGCGGTGCTGAACGGCCTCGTCATTATCGCCTTCATCCAGCGCCTGCGGGCGGAAGGGCGGGACGTGGTGACGGCGGTGCGCGACGGCGCCCTGACACGCCTGCGCCCGGTGCTGATGACGGCGCTGGTCGCTTCGCTCGGCTTCGTGCCAATGGCCATCGCCACCGGCCCGGGCGCGGAGGTGCAGCGGCCGCTCGCCACCGTGGTCATCGGCGGCATCATCTCCTCCACCATCCTCACCTTGCTCGTGCTGCCAGCGCTCTACGTGCTGTTCCGGCGCGAGACCAGGCCAGCGGCCTCCCCCGAGGCGCAGGCCGAAGCCCCATCCCCCTAGCCCCAAAATCGGAGAAAGACCCGTGCTTAAGAGCCTGATCGTCGCTTTCAGCCTGCTTGCCGCTGGGCCCGCCCTCGCCCAGCATGCCCATGGTGCGCAGAAGGGTCCCAATGGCGGCCCCTTGGAAGACGTCGCCGGCGTCCATGCCGAACTTGTCGTCTCGGGCGAGACCTTGACCTTCCACGTAGTCGATGAGGCAGGCAAGCCGGTCGATACCGCCGGCTTTACCGGCTCTGCCATGCTGGCCTCCGGCGCCGATCGCAAGACTATCCAGCTTACCGCAGGCGGTCAGACCCTGGCCGGCAAGGCGCCCTCAACCATCGTCAAGGGCACGGCGGTCACGCTGCTCATTAAAACCCCGGCCGGCAAGTCCGGTCAGGCCAAGTTCACCACCCCATAAGGAAGTGTGTCATGAAAAGTACTGTGTGGAACTACGTTGCCCGCGGCACCTTGTGCGTGCTCGTGTTCGGCATCGCGTCGCCGGCACTGGCACTCGATCCGCGACCGAAGACATATCGTGAGAAGCAGAGGCACGATTTTCGAGACGTCCAACTCGGGGTTACTCACCCGTTGCCCCATGGTCGCAGCACATCTATCCGTTCCGGCCAGACGCGCGATGTTCCGTCCGAGCAACGCACTATGGAATCCAGCCGGTGAATTCAATATTCGGTCGTTTCGATCAAGAGGGAGAGGCGGTGTGAGAGGCTTTCTCCGAAGCATTTTGCTAAGTCTCATGCTGATCGTAGTCTTGTGTATTCCGGGGTATTCCTGGAACGCGAGCGCGATGTCATTAGAAGCGAGCGCATTAACGGATGAAAACCACCATCAGAGTGACGAAGACACCCGCAATCCGGCCTGCGCTGCGGTGCGGTGCGAGTGCCACGCTTGCCCGCACGTCTCCCCCTTCGATGAAGGTGCGTCGTCGGGGCCCCAGGGTGGAGAGTGTGCGGGCAATGGGCGAACGAGACCCGTAGTGGTGTCGGCCTAGGCGTATAAATCCCCCCTCCTCGCTACGCGAATGTTGAAAACAAATGAAATAAATCAAGTTTAATTCGACATTCGAGGTTAAATCATGAAGATTTATGTCGTTGCTCTTAGTTTCATCCTCCCTCCGCTTACGGCTTTCGCAGAGCCGTATCCGTCGACGCTCGGCGTGGAGGAGCAAGAGCGACATGAATTCCTTGACGTGCAGCAGGAAAGTTATCCCGGCGGCCGTCTTTCTGGGACAACGAGCGGCTCGCCTAAGGTGCAGATGAGCCGCCCTCAGGCGCCTACCCCAGGGACCTTCATTCCCTCGCCCTCGCCGTGGCTTAACGATCGCGCGGTGCGCTAAGCCGAGTCATTAAGAAGGAAGAGGGACGAATATTCGCCCCTCTTCATCCATCTAAATTCCAATTTTTGGAGGTAAAATCATGAATAAGGCGATTTTTACAGCGTGCATTTGCATCGCGTTAAATAGCATTTGCATCGGAGCGGCTTTCGCCGCGGGCACGCAATTCACCCCATTTTATCTGCCTGCGCAAACTTCACAAACGTCGGCAATAGGCTGTGAACATTCAAATGTCGGAGAGCATAAATTGTTTTGTGCAAAGAATAAATCTTCATGTTACGACAAAAATAGGTCTTTCAGGCCGCACGAGCTTACTCATTGCAAAATTCAATATGATCAATGCATGCGAGCTTGGGACTAACGCAATGATACAAATAGTGAAAGAAAAATTATCTATATGTGCATTTGTCGCATGTATTTATATGTTATGCATCGATATCAGATTCGCTAATGGAAACGAAATATTGGAAACAATATTGACTAGATCTTTTTTTATACAGAATATTACAATATATTGCTCTCAGTTTATACCAGATGTAACCGAGAGGTCGTCAGGAAAATATGGTGATATATCTCGATTGACCTATCATATACGCCAAGAGGTGGTTGGTGAGTTGCCCGCTGACCAATCGATCTTTGTAGTCCGCCGTTCAGCTGACATGGCGCGAGCGGGTGCGCTGCAGGCAATTCGGCAACTTTATGAATTCGACCGAGATCGTGAGCAAGCACGTATCGTAGAGTGGTGCGAACAGTCCGCGGCAGTCGAGATTGCCGAATACGTCCGCGACCATGATGGAAGACACGATGAATTCGTTGCAATCATTGCTGCAGCCAAGAAGGGCGGCGATAGATCCAAGTCAGAATTAAAACCCTAAGGTGTCTTTATTGTCAGATGTCGGGTTGGGCGATGCTGGTGAATCTGGGGAGCTTACAAAGATGATCGAGAAGCTTCGACTGGACATTCCAATCCTTCTGCCAAACGTGCCCGACGCTGTAGACTCCTGTGTGAGTCGGCTCGTTTCGGAGCTTCAGGAGCGCGCGGGCATTGAGTATGTGCACGTCGCTGGCGGCGAGTCGGCGCAGCTCTGCCTCCACTATGACCCGACGGTAATCGGCTTACCTCGCATCCGGGAACTTGCCCAAAGCGTTGGCGCGCAGATTACCGAGCGGTTCGGTCACGCGATTTGGCAGGTGGAAGGGATCACCCATGAACGGCGTGCGCGCACCGTTGCCGAGAAACTGCGTAAGCTTCCGGGGTATTGGAGGCCGAAGCCAGTGCATCTGGTCTCGTACGCGTCGAATTCGACCGCGAGGCGGTAACAGAGCAGGAAATCCGAAACGCCCTCGTTCAAATGGGGGCTATCGCCGCGAGGGATGCGGCCGCGCTACGGCTGGATAGGCTGCCCTCTCACGCTTGATATGATCATCGGTCAGTCATGTTTACGCATGCCAGGTCAGAACATAAGGACGGAAAAGGGGAGCACGATCATGCCCATGGCAGGATCCTCGGACCGAACACTGAGCTAATCTTCTCTCTTGCCTGCGGCGCGCTGCTCGTCGTCGGTTTTGCCATCGAGAAGCTATTACCGGCCGCACCCGGCTGGCTGCCTATCGTGTGTTTCGTTGGAGCATATTTCTTTGGCGGCTTCTACACGGTCCGCGAAGCGATAGACAATCTGCGCCTGCGCAGGTTCGAGATCGATACGCTGATGCTGGTAGCGGCTGCGGGCGCGGCTTCGCTTGGCGCATGGGCGGAAGGCGCGCTGCTGCTCTTCCTGTTCAGCCTAGGCCACGCATTGGAACACTATGCCATGGGCCGCGCCAAGCAGGCGATCGAGGCCCTGGCCAAGCTCGCTCCACGCACGGCCACGGTGCGCCGCGCTGATGGCACCTTGGAGGTTCCCGTGGAGGAACTTGTGATCGGCGACGTGGTGCTGGTCCGCCCTAACGAGCGTCTACCTGCCGACGGCTTCCTGGTGAAGGGCTCCTCCGCCATCGATCAGGCTCCTGTCACCGGCGAGAGTATCCCGGTGGACAAGCGCCCGGTTGACGACGTTGCTGAGGCACGGGCGCGGCCCGACACGGTTGGCTCTGCCTCGCGGGTCTTTTGCGGGAACAATCAACGGTGCCGGCGCCATTGAGGTGGAGGCGACGCGCTTGTCGAGCGACACGGCGCTGGCAAAGGTCGTGAAAATGGTGAGCGAGGCGGAAACGCAGAAATCACCGACCCAGCGGTTCACTGAGACGTTCGAACGTATCTTCGTGCCCGTGGTACTGGCGCTCGCGATCCTCCTTCTGTTCGCCTGGGTGGTGGTGGACGAGCCATTCAGCTCAAGCTTCTATCGCGCCATGGCGGTACTGGTCGCCGCAAGCCCGTGCGCTTTAGCCATCGCTACACCGAGCGCGGTGTTGTCAGGCGTCGCGCGAGCGGCACGTGGCGGCGTGCTGGTGAAGGGCGGCGCGCCACTGGAGAATCTGGGCTCGCTGAGCGCTATCGCATTCGACAAGACGGGAACGCTGACGGAGGGCAAACCGCGTATCACCGACGTCTTGCCGGCCGACGGGGTTCCGGAACATGAGCTCCTCTCAGTAGCGGTTGCGGTAGAGGCGCTCAGCGATCACCCGCTAGCCGCCGCAATCGTTCGCGACGGGCGAGCCCGGCTGGGAGGACGAGAAATAGAGGAGGCGACTGAACTCAAAAGCCTCACCGGGCGAGGCGTGGTCGCTACATTTGCCGGGCAGCCGGTCTGGCTCGGGAAGGCCGAGATGTTTGGGCAAGACGGCATTACCCAGCTGAATCCAGCTGTGAAGGCGTCGATCGCGAAGCTGCGGGACGCCGGGCGCACTACGATGGCTGTGCGGATTGGTGAGCGAGATCTCGGAGCCATCGGCCTTATGGACACTCCGCGGGCTGCCGCTCGCGACGCGCTCAAGCGGCTGCGCGATCTTGGCATCACTCGGATGCTCATGATCTCGGGCGATCACCAGAAGGTGGCCGACGCCATCGCCAAAGATTTAGGACTAGACGAAGCTTGGGGCGACCTGCTCCCCGAGGACAAAGTTGCGGCGATTCAAAAGCTGAGGAAGGAAGCCAAGGTTGCGATGGTCGGCGATGGGGTCAATGATGCGCCGGCCATGGCGAACGCCACGGTCGGCATCGCTATGGGAGCCGCGGGTTCCGATGTGGCGCTAGAGACCGCAGACGTCGCACTCATGGCGGATGACCTGCGACATTTGCCGTTCGCGGTCGGACTAAGCCGCCGCACGCGCTTCATCATCCTTCAGAACGTGTTCATAAGCTTGGGTGTGGTGGCGTTGCTGGTTCCGGCGACGATATTTGGCCTCGGCATCGGCCCGGCCGTGGCGGCGCACGAGGGGTCCACGCTGGTGGTAGTGTTCAATGCACTACGTTTGCTTGGCTACCGCGATGGGCAGGCATGACGTGATAGTGAATGTAGAATCGCAACCTATCAAAACAGCTCGGTGCGGGAATATGACATGAAGAAAACGTCAATTGCAATATTTGCTTGGATTATAATTTGTGTGTCTTTTACAGACTCTGCCTTTTCAGAGGTTGAACAGTCAACTAATTCTACTATTTCCGATTTGAGAGGGCAAGCCGTTAGTCATTTGAAGTTTATGTATGGTATGTATTTCGCGATTAGGGGATGTTTAGAAGCATATAATGATCAATCTGAACCTAATTTCAAGCCGACAGTTACTTTATCCGAGGCGCAGCAGGTTCTGCGTGCGGCGGATGCTGCTGCTAGATCAGTCGGCATCGATGTTGACAAGGCATGGCTTGAAATGAGCTCCATTGGACAAGCAGCGGGAGAAGCGCTTAAAATTAAGACAGACGATAATTTTAAAAAATGTCAACAAAGTGGAATGTTTTTCCGCACAGTTACATCTCGCCTTCAGATGACAATTCGTAAATTAGATGGAAATATTCCTATAATAAGAAAGGATTTTTGATATGTATAATTCTTCATAAATAACATAAATTTATCTGATTTGTTGAAATATATAGCTAATTTTAGTGATAACAAATTCGACTTGGCGCAGCAGATGGCACAAATCACGGTTCCTAAATTGTCATTCCTATGTCGTTTATATTATCAAAAATTATACTATCAATTTCTATCTAACATTTCATAAGTGTGGCATGAAATTTGAGGCGGGCGATGTGAATCCAGCTTAATGGTGACAATTCCGTCGCTTGGAATAGCGGAAGAAGGTCGTTGGGCGCGAACAGACAACGAGCTTACTTAGAAGGAGACTTTCATTAGCATGGTTTGGTCTAAATCATCTATTTTATGAAATGGCCGCGCCCTCTCTCGATCTAATCTCTAATGTCCAAGTTACTGATGGTAAAATATCTCAAAAATATGATGTATTATGTAAAAGTTATGCATTAATGTACGTTATAATCCGACGATATAATTTTAATATTTCGCATACTTGCACATAAAATACAAACATTTGATGCGTAATATTTGTGATATCATGTAATTCATACTGAATTATATGCCGTTATTGAAATGGAGAACGTTTCCAATGTCGAATAACAGTACGGAAATTGAAATCCGCTACCTCAGGTATTTAATCGCTGCTTCCGAATATGGAAGCTTTCGGAAGGCAGCAGCGGCACTCGGTGTGCAGGAGTCCTCCGTTAGTCGGCGGATCCGGGACATCGAGGATCAGGTCGGGGCCTCCCTGTTCTTGCGACACCCCGGGGGGATCAACCTGACCATAGCCGGACAACGCTTCCTGCATCGGGTCCGCCATGCGTTGGACCACATTCGCGACGCGGCGGCGGAGGTGGCCGCCATTGGTCGTGCCGAGGACGGATACGTCAAAGTGGGACTATTTTCTTCACTTTCATCGGGTTTTTTGTCGGACTTATTTCGAGAATATGACGCAAAATATGGATCTGTTCATATCGATTTCGTCGACGGCGAAGCACACGATCACATCAACTCCATTCGGAAATTTCAGCTTGATATTGCTTTTGTCATCGGATTGGGCGATTGGCCGGAATGCGATACAACTTATCTTTGGTCGGAACAGGTTCTTGTGGCATTGCCCGAAGGCCATCCGCTTTCCACCGAGGACGCGTTGACATGGCGAGATCTCAGTTCTGAAAAAATTCTTATCCGAGACACTGCGGCTGGGATGAGAATCCAAGACTATGTCATTCGCAAAATCCGGGAAATCGAATGCGAGCCCCGTGTCGAGGCTCAGCGGGTTGGGCGATATAAGCTTCTCAATCTCGTCGCGTCCGGCCGCGGAATAACGTTGGTCATAGAATCCGAAAATTTGGTCAAGGTCCCCGGCGTTATCTATCGTTCTCTGCGCGGCGAGGTGCTCCAGTTCTATGCTGCATGGTCGCCGAAAAACGACAATCCCGCGTTTCGGACATTGCTCAGCCTTGCTCGATCGATGGCTCGCTCTTCAGCACCCCAGACGTCATCCCCCGTGCAGGATCTGGATGGGGTGCTTGCCGAGCCTTCGCGAAAACGCGATCTGTCGCGATGAAGCGCTCCAGCATGGGCGCGATCAGCCTGACGGGATCGGTGATCGGATTCCCCGTCTCGCCACCCAGCACCTGCGCATAGGCGACAAGATCGCGGTGCAGCTTCGCTGGCAGTTCCACGGTCACCTTCACCGGCTTGTCGTCGAGGATCTCGCTGAGCTTCAGCTTCGGCATTTCAACCTCCATAGGATTCAAGAACGAGGTCGCGCGTGACGATGATCCGCACCGGGAATCCCGGCCGGATCGTGAGGGTCGGCGCAATGTTGAGCTGGCGCTGGACGAGCTGCCGGCCGGTCTGGCTGATGCTGTCGGATGCGCCTTCCCGCAAAGCACTCACGAGGTCGCTATCGCTGCCGGACGTTCCTGCGCTCGCCCCGACGCTGAGGATGGTCGAGAGCACCGCCGCCTTGAACAGCTCGCCCCAATGGTAGTCGATGCCATCCTCAAGGCCAGCGTAGCCTTCCGCGTCGGCTCCGGTCTGGCGCTCCAGCACGATGGACCGGCCATTGGGGAAGATCAGGCGGTTCCAGACGAGGAGCACCCGGCGCTGCCCGAAGCCGACGCCATTGTCATACTGGCCAATGATGCGGGTGCCCTGGGGGATCAGGAGGATCCGCCCGGTCGGGCTATCGTGGACATTCTCGGTCACCTGGGCGGTGATCTGGCCCGGCAGGTCCGAGCGGATGCCGGTGATCAGCGCCGCGGGGATGACGGCGCCGGCCTGCAGGATGTTGGCGGAGGCAGGAGCCGCCACGCGGTCGGGCGACACGGTGCGCCGGTCCACGGCCTGGCTCAGGAAGGCAAGCTGGCGCTCCTGGGCCGTCGGCGTCGCCGCCTGCGGCGCAAGGCCGAGGCTGGTGAGATCGGCGGCCGGCGCCGCTGACGCTGAAGTGACTCCCGCCTGCTGGGTCACCGCCGGGCTTGCCGACCGGGTATTGGTCTGAGCGAACAGCCGTCCGGTCCGGGCGTCTTCGCTTTCCCGCTGCTGGCGTGCTCCTCGGGGCTCAAGGCGGGATTGGCATGCCTCCCATTGTCGGCACCGTCGGCTGCACTGCCGTCTGCGCATTGAGGATCGGCCGGCCGAGGTCGCCGGGCAGCGGAGGCCCGAGCTTGGGGATGCCGGTGTAATCCTTGGGTAGGCCGGCGAGCCCGTCCGGCGTCGCATTGACGTCGGTGGCGTAGAGTTCCTGGCCGTGTCCGTGGTCCTTTCGCGCTTGCAGGGCGTAGATCAGCGCCCCGCCGATCCCAAGGCCGGCAACGAGCCCCAGCCCGGCTAATACCTTTCGGGACAGGCGGGTCACCCGCGGCGGTTCCGGCCGCAGCCGCATGGCCGACACAGTCTCCCCCGTCAGTGGCCGAGCGCCGTCATCACCGCTCAGCTCCGGCCCTGTCTCCTTCCCGGGTTCGATGCCGCTCATAGGACCGGCCTCCCGTCGGTGCGGGAGATGCGCACGCGCTTCTGGTCCTTGTCGGCGCCGAAGCGCAGCTCGGCGGCTGCGAAGAGCCGGTCCACGATTATATAGGTGCCGCGCACGCGATAGTTCACGAGTTCGGAGGTGTCGCCTTGCGGCCCGACCACGAACAGCGGCGGCATCTCGCCATGGGCGATCCCGCGGGGAAACTCGATGAAGACCTGCTGCCCATCATCGAAGGCGCGCAGCGGCCGCCACGGTGCCCGGTCGCCGCTCACCTCGTAGCGGAAGTTCACCTTTGCCAGGTCGATGCCCGTGGCGACGGGCTGCACCGCCTGCGCTTCCGCGTTCTGGCGCCTGAGGGCGATGAGCTGGTCTTGGGGATATTGCCAGGAGACCGAGGCCATGTAGGTCTTCTCGGTGGAGCGCAGCTCCATGTGGTAGGTGCGCAAATTGGTGTTGATGACGAGGTTGGTGGTGAGGTCCGGCCGTGTCGGTTTCACCAGGATGTGGACTTGCTTTGCCCCGCCCGCCCCGCTCTCGGTGTCGCCGATGATCCAGCGCACCGTGTCGCCGGCAGCGACCGGCCCCGTGCCCACCAGTTGCTCGCCGGGTTGCAGGGCGACGTCGGTGATCTGACCGGGCGAAGCGTAGACCTGATAGAGCGCGCCATCCACGAAGGGATAGACCTGCATGGAGTTGATGAAGCCGTTGCGCACCGGCTGAACGCGCGCGGCAGCATTGGCCTGGTTCACTCGGGCCGTCGGGTCCGCGGACTCGGGCTCGGCCTTGCCGTCCTTGCCCACCGGCTTCAGCTGGCCGGGCAGCGGCAAGGGCTTCGGCAGCTCAACGATGCGCACCGGCCCCGGCGGCTCAGCCTTGAAGACGGCGGGCGGGGCATCGTCATATTCGATCTCCGGGGGCTTCTCGAAGGTGGCGCAGCCCGCCAGGGCCGATGTGCAAAGCAGGAGAAGCGGCAAGCCGGACTTCCGGAAAGACGGAAAGGAGAGGACGCGGAAAGCCGGCCTCCCGGATGTGCGGATGGCAGGCATCATTGTGCGAGTTCCTTCGACCAGTTGATGGCGTTGACGTAGATCCCCAGCGGATTGGCCCGGAGCCGATCCGCATCCCGCGGCGCCTGCACCGCGACGGTGAGGATGGCGCTCCAGCGGGAGGTGTCGGCGAGGCTGCCGTCCTGGAAGCGGCGCTCGGTCCAGGCGATGCGGAAGGAGTCCGGCGAGGCCCGGATCACGCTGGAGACCTCCACCGCCACCTGCTGCTTGCCGACCCGGGCGAAAGGATCATTGGCGCGGGCATAGTCGTTGAGGGCGATTGCTCCGGCCAGGGTCGTGTAGGCGTAGGCCCTGAGCCAGTTCTGGCGGACGATCACGGGATCGGCAGAGATGCTGCGGACCTCTTCAATGAAGCGGGCGAGGTGGAAGGCGATCTGGGGATCGGAGGGGCGATAGTCCGAGGCGGCCGGCGCGACCGCCTGCGCCTGACCGAGCTTGTCCACCTGAACCACCCACGGAACCACCGAGCCGCTCAGGGCCTGCCACGCCAGGGCGCAGGAGAGGCCGGCCGACAGGGCGAGGCAGCCGAAGGCCATGAGGCGCCAGTTCTTCGCCTGGACCCGGGCCGAGCCGATGCGGTCATCCCAGACCTGGGCCGCGCGCTGATACGGCGTCTCAGGCTCGGGGGAGCGGCCGTAATGGACCGACGGGCGCTTGAAGGGGGTCATGGGCGATCGCTTTCGGAGAGGGAGATGGACGACCCGCCGCCATGGCTGTCGCCGGATCGGACGGCATGGGTCGCGGTCTGGATGCCGTGGGCGACCTGCTGGGAGCGGCGCATGCGCCGGGCCCAATCGGGGGCATCGCCGGAGGAGGCCGGGTTGCTCGACGGGGCTGGGCCGGAGCTGCTGGCCGCCGCTTCGCCTGATGTGTCGGCCGAGCGCTGCAAGGGAGATGTCGCGGCCGCGCCGGCTGCTCTCGCCACGCCACCCAAACCGCTCCCGACACCGGAAGGCCGGACTGGCCAGCGGCTCCCGCGCTGTAGGCGGATGCAGCACCCCCGGGCGAGGCTCACGCGCCCCGCACGCGCCGCAGCGGCGGCTCCCGA
>NZ_JBNFNU010000059.1:0-15987 GCF_057364445.1 Xanthobacter sp. BG11Y11_SDJG | reverse complement strand
GGGGCGACCGACGGCGCCGGGACCGGCATCGCTCCGGCCTCGCCGATCTCGGTGGGCGCGGGGCGCACGCTGGGCCGCGCCACCACCGGCAGCGGGATGTCGATGGGCCGGCGCGAGGCCGGCGGCGGCGAGCTCTTCCACAGCAGCGCGGAGAGGCACTCGTTCTGGGCGCAGGCGAAATCGGCGGCGCCGATGGCGGCGCCCTGCGCCAAAGTGGCGGTGCGCTGCACGCAGTTCTCCAGCTCGCGCACATTGCCGGGAAAGCCGCAGCCCATGAGCACTTCCAGGGCGTCGCGCCCGAAGGAAAGATCGCGGCCATTCTCCTTGTTGAAACGGCCGAGAAACTCGCCGGCGAGCAGCGGAATGTCCGAGCGCCGGTCGCGCAGCGAGGGCACCAGGATCGGGATCACCGTGATGCGGTAGTAGAGGTCGGCGCGGAACTCGTTCTTGGAGACCGCCTCTTCCAGGTTCTTGTTGGTGGCGGCCACCACGCGCACGTTCACCTTGATGGTCTGGGAACCGCCGACCCGCTCGAACTCCTGCTCCTGGAGCACGCGCAGGAGCTTGGCCTGGAAGGCCGGGGAAATCTCGCCGATCTCGTCGAGGAACAGCGTGCCCTTGTCGGCCAGCTCGAAGCGCCCCTTGCGGGCGCCGACCGCGCCGGTGAAGGCGCCCTTCTCGTGACCGAACAGCTCGCTCTCCAGAACGCTCTCCGGCAGCGCCGCGCAGTTGACCTTGATGAATGGTCCCTTGGCGCGGCTGGAGAGTTCGTGGATCGCCTTGGCGATCAGTTCCTTGCCGGTGCCGCTCTCGCCGCGCAGCAGCACGGGGGAATGGGACTTCGCGACGATGGTGATCTTGTCGAGCAGCTGGCGCAGCTCCGGGCTCTCGCCGATGATGCCGTCCACCAGCACCCGCTTGCGCTCGCGCACCGCCGGCTTCAGGGCCGACAATTCCTTCTGCAGCCGCCCGCTTTCGGCCATCAGGCGCTCACGGTCACGCGTCACCACCCGGTGCAATTGCACGGTCTGGGCGATCAGGTTGGCCACCATGGTGAGGAAGCGCACGTCGGAATCGAGCCGGAACACCGACCGGCCATCCCACACCCGGTCGATGGTGAGGGTGCCGATCACCCGGCCGCCGACGCGGATCGGCACGCCGATGAAGGAGACCCGCACCTCGTCGGTGGCGCCGAGCGCCATGGCGTCGGCGGGGCTGAAGGCGGGGTGGGTCGCCACGTTCTCGGCCACCAGCGGCACCGCGGTGGCAACGATCTGGCCGATCGCCTTCTCCGGCAGGCGCGCGCGGTAGCGCTCGTCCGTGCCCTCGTTCCAGCCGACGCCGACGGTGATGTCGGGAATGCCGTCGTCGGCGAGCAGCGAGATCACCCCGTGCCGCATCTGCATGAAGGAGGAGAGCAGGTTGACCACGCTGGCGAGGGTGGTCTCCAGCCGGTTCGGCGCGGTCAGGATCTTCGAGATTTCGTAGATGCCGGTCAGCGCCACGTCGCTCAAGGCGACCAGCGGCACCTGCGGGGCGGGATGCCCATTGGCGTGGGCGGCGGGAAGAACCGCGGAATGGATACCGCTCTGGGCACTCGCCGGAGCACCCGCATCGCGCGCGGAAAAGACGGTCTTGTCGTCGATCATGGCACGGCCTCCGTCACCCTAGGGCGGTTCCTCCGTCGGCTTTTGTCTGATTACGGACACTTTGATTTAGATTTATTCGCATGTCGTGCTCATCGTGACGGCATGCGAGCCTATTAATTAGGCTTATATTGATATTGCTTGTTTATTTGGCTTGAGGGCCCGCAAGCGCTCGGAAGATTTCCGATCTGAGACGTCATAATGCCGCATCTTCAACGGTTTGCGGGCAGCTTGCGGCGGCTCCGGGCGCGACCAAAGTCGCAGCCCTTGGGGCACGATTCGCAGGTTCGGCGGGGAATGGCATTGCGCCACCCCCCGCCTGTCCTCCGGCTTCCCTCCCCCTTCCCCGCGCCGACGTGCGGGGAATTCGGCCCGCAACCGGTTGCGGAACGAGGGGATGGAGCAAGATCGGGGCCGCCGACGGCTTCCGGCAAGCCATTGAATAAAAGGTCATTTGGGGCGGGCGCGGAAAATCCCCCCCTGTCGCAGTCACGACATGGGGCGCTCGTCAGGCAATCAGGGCGACGCGCGCAGCCAGGGTCTGCGGCCCTCGGCGCGCAGAAAGGCCGACACGTCGGCCGCCGGCATGGGGCGCGCGAAGAGATAGCCCTGCGCCAGTTCGCAGCCCCGGGCCTTGAGGAAGCGGGCCTGCCCCACGGTCTCCACGCCCTCGGCCACCACCTGCATGCCGAGATTGCGGCCGAGTTCGATCACCGCGCAGACGATGGCCGTGTCGAAGGCGTCCTGCTCGATGTCCTTCACGAAGCTCTGGTCGATCTTGATGGTGTCGATGGGCAGTTGCTTCAGGTGCGTGAAGCCCGCATAGCCGGTGCCGAAGTCGTCGAGCGCGATGCGCACACCGGCCCGATAGAGTTCGTCCAGGATCGGCGCCACGAAGTCGGAATTGCGTCCGAGAAACACCGTCTCGGTGATCTCCACGTCGAAGTGGTGCGCCTCGACGCCGGCGGCGTGGAAGTGGCGCAGCAGCGAGGTCCCGAGTTCGCGGTGAGTGAACTGGGCCGGCGAAACGTTGATCGCCACCCGCCCGATCTCGTAGCCCGCCTCCAGCCAGCCGCGCACGTCCGACGCGACGCGCCGCGCCATGCGCTCGCCGATGGTGAAGGCCAGTTCCGCGTCCTCCATGGCCAGGCTGAAGGCCGCGGGGGCGAGCACCGTCTGCGCGTCGCGGCGCCAGCGCACCAGCGCCTCGAAGCCGATCAGCCGGCCGGTGGCGAGGCTGATCTTCGGCTGGTAGTAGGGGTGGATCTGGTCTTCGGCGAGGGCGGCGGCGATGTCGCGCGAGAGCGAGACGCGCTCGGAGACCGCATGGCGCATGGCCGGCGCAAACACCACCGCCCGGTTCCGCCCCTGCTGCTTGGCGGTGTAGAGCGCGAGGTCCGCATCCTTCATCAGCTCGGCCGGGGCCAGGTCGTGCTCCGGGCAGGCGGCGATGCCGACGCTAGCGCGGGTGGAGAGCTGGCGCCCCTCGTGCTGCACCGGCCGGCGCAGTTCCGAGATGATGGCCTGGGCGAGGCGCTGGCCGGCGGCGAGCGCGTCCCTGGCGCGCAGCAGCACCACGAATTCATCGCCGCCGAAGCGCGCCAGCGTGGCCCGCTCGCCCACCACGAGCGAAAGCCGGTGGGCGGTCTCCATGATGAGCACGTCGCCGGCGTCGTGGCCGAGCGTGTCGTTCACGTCCTTCAGGCCGTCGAGATCGACCATCAGCAGGCATACGCCCTGCTCCAGGCGGCGTTCCCGGAAGGCCCGCTCGAGGTGGTCCTGGAAGGCGGCGCGGTTGGGCAGGCCGGTGAGGGCGTCGTGCGCCGCCGCGTGGCGCGCCTTCTGCTCGGCGGCGAGGCGCTCGGAGAGGTCGATCACCGCCGCGACGATGCAGGGCGTGCCCTCCATCTCGGTCAGGCGGGCGGCCAGCATCACGTCGCGCATGCTGCCGTCCGCGAGCCGGATCCGGTCTCGAAGCCGCTGAGGGAGCCTTCCGCCTCCAGGTGCCGCACCAGGCGCTCGCGGATTGCGGGGTCGTCATAGACCCGCAGGATGCTGGTGCCCAGATGCTTGCTCTCGGGGGCGCCGTAGAAGCGGGCGGCCACGTCGTTGTATCTGAGGATCCGCCCGTCCTTCAGGGTGGTGACAACGAGCGGCACCGGCACCGCCTGGAAGGTCTTTTCCAGGATGTTCTCGCTCTCGGAGAGGCGCGCATTGGCGCGGCGCTCGGCCTGGATCGCGGCCCATTGGCGCCGGTCGAGCCGGTTGGCGCGCGAGACCATGAGCAGCAGCGCCCAGTTGAGCACCGCCAAAGCGAGGCAGAGCCCGACGCCAAGGCGCCAGCCGGCCGCAGGGTCGATATAGCCCGCGAGCATCAGCACGCTGGCGCCGACGCCGCCGATCAACGTCCACAGAAAGGGCAGCGGCACCGTCAGGTAGAACACCATCGGCAGCAGCAGCACCACGAACAAAGCAAGGTCGCTGCGCGAACTGACCAGCACCGCCACGCCGGCCGCCGTCACCCACTGCCAGAGCACGGAGATGAGATAGATGCCGCGGACGGACACGGCGGTCTGCGCCAGGCCGAGGCACAGCAGCGAGACCGCAACCACGGCGAGGCGCGCGGGAATGGCGACGTAGAAATGGTCCGTGCCGGCAAAGCGCCAGTCGCTCACCAGGAAGGCCGCGTTGAGCGCGGTCGAAAGCGCGAACAGGAGGCGCGCATTGCGGCGGAAGTCGGCGAAGCGGTCGATCCGGAAGCGTCGCTCAAGCGCGCGGTCGGCGAACTCTCCGCCCAGCGGCGTCAGCCGGGGTTCACTCGCCGCCGTCGCGGCGTCGGCTTCTCGATGATCCTCCGGGCCGCGTGTCATCGATGTCCCTACCCCCGCACGGCGAAGCAGCGCGAATGGTGCCTTTTGCTCGGCGTCCGCGCCAGCGGGAAGTCCGCTGGCCGGTCCGGGGCAAGGCCGGCCTGCATGGTCCGCGGGACGGCTTGGCCTCGGAGGGTGTCCTCTCCGGTTGGCCCCTGCCCGGTCCGTTGCTCCGGACGTGCGCCTTAGGAGTGCGTCTCGCCCAGGACTTCCTCGGCGGAAAAGCCGTAGACGCGGCCGCAGAACTCGCAGGTGACGGTCACCTTACCGTCGTCCTGGATCATGTCGCGCCGCTCGTCACGGGTGAAGGAGGCGAGGACGCCGGCGACGCGCTCGCGCGAGCAGGAGCAGTGGGCCGCCACCGCGAGGGTGTCGAACACGCGCACGCCGCGCTCGTGGAACAGGCGATAGAGCAGGCGTTCGCTGGACAGGTCGCGGTCGATCAGCTCCACGTCCTCCAGCGTGCCGACCAGCGAGCGCGCCTCCACCCAGGCGTCGTCCTCCGCCAGTTCGTGCGGCTCGGCGCCCTCCGGCGCGTCGCCTCCCGGCAGGTCGGCCATGCGGGCGCGACTCGCGTCCTGCGGCAGAAACTGGGCGATGAGCCCGCCGGCGCGCCAGGAGGAGGCGGCGCCGCCGGCGCGCACCTCCTCGCCCACGGCGAGGCGCACGCGGGTGGGAATCTGCTCGGACTGCATGAAATACTCATGCGCCGCCGCCTCCAGGCCCGAGCCGTCCAGCGCCACCACGCCCTGGTAGCGGTTGGCGGAGATGCCCTGGTCGATGGTCATGGCGAGGTGGCCCTTGCCCAGCAGCGCCGCCGGGGAGGTGGCGTTGCGGGTCTCGGCCTCGGCGAGCGCGTCCTTGTCGAAGCGGGCATAGGCACGGATCTTGTCCGGGCTCACGAAGTCCGCAACCACCATGTCCACCGGCCCGTCAGTCTGGGTCTGGAGGATGAAGCGGCCCTCGAACTTCAGCGACGATCCGAGCAGCACGGCGAGCGCCACCGCCTCGCCGACCACGCGCTTCACCGCCGCCGGATAATCGTGATGCGCCAGCACCGCATCCAGCGTCGGCCCGAGCCGTACGGCGCGGCCGCGCAGGTCGAGCGCATCCACCTGGAACGGGGTGATGATGTCGTCCGTCGCCACGCCCGAGGCGCTCCGAGACCGCTCAGCACCCATGATGAGACCTCACCCGCGCTTTTCTTGCCGCTTTTCTTGCCGCTTCACCCGCCGCTCATCGGCCGGCCGCGTCGAAGCACCAGGCGAGGATGCCCTTCTGCGCGTGCAGCCGATTCTCGGCTTCATCGAACACCACGGACTGCGGCCCGTCCATCACTTCGTCGGTGACTTCCTCGCCGCGATGGGCCGGCAGGCAGTGCATGAAGATGGCGTCCTTGCGGGCGCGCGCCATGAGGGCGGCGTTGACCTGGTAGGGCTTCAGCAGATTGTGGCGCAGCCGCTCGGCCTCCTCGTCGCCCATGGAGACCCAGGTGTCGGTGAGGACGCAGTCCGCGCCTTCCACCGCCTCCTCGGGGTCGCGCATGAACGTGACCTTGGCCTTGTTGCGCTTCACGAAATCCCGGATCGCCGGGCTCGGCGGCAGTTCCTTGGGCGTCGCCACCGTCATCGCGAAGTCGAAGCGCTCGGCGGCGTGGATCCAGGAGGCGAGCACATTGTTGAAATCGCCCGTCCAGGCCACCTTACGGCCGGCGATGGGACCGCGGTGTTCCTCGAAGGTCATCACGTCCGCCATCACCTGGCAGGGATGCGACAGGCGCGTGAGGCCGTTGATGACCGGCACGGTGGCATACTGCGCCAGCTCCATCAGGTCGTCATGCTCCAGGATGCGGATCATGATGGCGTCGACGAAGCGCGACAGAACGCGGGCGGTGTCGGCGATGGATTCGCCGCGTCCGAGCTGCATCTCCTGGCCGGTGAGCATGATCGTCTCGCCGCCGAGCTGGCGCATGGCGAGGTCGAACGACACGCGGGTGCGGGTGGAGGGCTTGTCGAACACCATGGCGAGCGACTTGCCGGCGAGCGGGCGCGCCTCGTCGCCGCGCGCCGCGCGCCGTCAGTCTTGGACAGTTCCAGCACGCGCCTGAGCTCGCCGGCCGGGATATCCGACAGGTCGAGGAAGTGGCGCGCGCCGCCAGACACGACCGCCGCCGTGCCGTTGGTCTTGGCATGCCCGTTGGCCTTGCCGATCGCCGCCCTGGTCTTTCCGCCGGCCTTCATTCCGCCGCCCCCCTGGTCGGAGCGAAGCTCTTCTCCAGCCTGACGCAGGCCGCCTCGATCTTGTCGGCGGCCAGCAGCGCCTCCTCCTCGCTCACATTGAGCGGAGGCAAGAGCCGGACCACATTGTCGCCGGCACCGGGGGCGAGCAGCCCCTCCTGGCGCAGCGCCACCACCAGGTCGCCCGCCGGCACGTTGGCCTTCAGGCCCATGAGGAGGCCCTGACCGCGCACCTCGGCGATGATGGCGGGATGCCGGTCCTTGATCTCTGCAAGCCGCTGGGTAAAGCGCCCGGCGACCGTGTTCACGTGGTCGAGGAACCCTTCGGCCAGCACGTGGTCGAGCACCGCATTGCCCACTGCCATGGCGAGCGGGTTGCCGCCATAGGTGGACCCGTGGGTGCCGAGCGTCATGCCCTTGGCCGCCTCCTCGGTGGCGAGGCACGCGCCGAGCGGGAAGCCGCCGCCGATGCCCTTGGCCACCGCCATGATGTCGGGGGTGATGCCGGCCCATTCGTGCGCGAACAGGCGCCCGGTGCGGCCGACGCCGGACTGCACCTCGTCCAGCACCAGCAGCAGACCGTGCTCGTCGCACAGCGCGCGCAGGCCCTTGAGGAAGGCGATCGGAGGCACGCGCACGCCGCCCTCTCCCTGCACCGGCTCCACCAGGATGGCGCCGGTCTCGGGCGTGATCGCCGCGCGCACCGCGTCGAGGTCGCCGAACGGCACCTGGTCGAAGCCCGGCAGGTCCGGGCCGAAGCCTTCCAGATATTTCGCGCTGCCGCCGGCGGCGAGCGTCGCCAGCGTGCGGCCGTGGAACGCGCCCTCGAAGGTGATGATGCGGTTCTTCTCCGGATGGCCCGACGCGTACTGGTATTTGCGCGCCATCTTGATGGCGCATTCCAGCGCCTCGGCACCGGAATTGGTGAAGAACACCGTGTCGGCGAAGGTCGCCGCGCGCAGCCGCTCGGCCAGGCGCTCGCCGCCGGGAATGCGGAACAGGTTCGAGACGTGCCACAGCTTGTCCGCCTGCGCGGCGAGCGCCGCCGCAAGGCCGGGATGGGCATGGCCGAGGATGTTCACCGCGATGCCGGCGGTGAAGTCGAGAAAACGTCGCCCGTCCGTCGTGACGAGCCACGAGCCCTCTCCCCGTTCAAATTCGAGGTCGATGCGCGCATAGGTCGGCAGGACGGCGGAGATCACGGCTTCCTCCAGTGCGGGGCGGACCCGCCACCCGTGCCCTTCAAGACATCGCTTCCTTCAAGACGCGGTCTTCGAGGCCCGTGCGGACGGAGACTACCCCTGAGCCGGCTCGTAGGTGGCCGGAAACTAAAAAGGGCCGCCCAAGCGGGGGGCGGCCCGACAACTTTGGCAATACTAATGATCACGCGCGCGAGGTCAACATGGCGGCCGCCCGCTCCCGGATGGCGGGGGCGCGGTGCCGGGACCGGCAGTCCACAGAAAGGTGAGTCCCGCGTGCAACGACCTGGGGAAAACGGCCGGCCACCGAATCGGGAGCCTGTCCCCCTGCGCGTGCATATTGTAGGTTAATTTTCAGTTGGCCACGACATATCGTGCGCCACTCTTCCACGGGGCGGTGATTGTGGCCGACTCCCGCGCGATGACGCGCGGGGGCTCGCGGGAGGAGTCCGGCATGTCCGGGCGGCGTGGCGGCGCCGCGGCACAGCGTCCGGCGCCCTGTTTCCGGCGCCACCCAAGATGCGGCAGAAGGAGACGAGCCATGAGCTGGACCGACGAACGCGTCGAGCTTTTGAAGAAGCTTTGGGGCGATGGCCTATCCGCGAGCCAGATCGCGGGAGAACTGGGCGAAGTGACCCGCAATGCGGTGATCGGCAAGGTGCACCGTCTCGGTCTCTCCGGCCGAGCCAAGACAGCCCCCCTGGCGACGCGCCCGCGCAAGCCGGCGCGGGACGCCGAGCCGCGGCGCGACGAGCGCCCGCAGCGGCCCATGACCCACGGCAATACGGCGCTGGCGCCCGATCTGGAGCAGATGGCGGAAGAGGCCCCCGCCCCCGCGCCCCAGACCGCGGACAATGTGGTGCCCATGGGCCAGCGCTGCACCATCATGAACCTGACCGAGAGCACCTGCCGCTGGCCCATGGGCGAGCCGGGCACGGACGGCTTCTATTTCTGCGGCGGCAAGACCAAACAGGGCCTGCCCTATTGCGCCCACCATGCGCGCATCGCCTACCAGCCGGTGCAGGATCGCCGGCGCGACCGCCGTCTGGCCTATCTCGCCTGAGCAGGGCGCGTTCCGGTCCCACACAATGCGGTCACCCCCGGTGGGGGGCGACCGTGCCTCGAAAGCCCCCGCCTGGCGCTGTATTCAGCCTCGGGCCTTGCGGGCGACATCCAGCCTCGGACAGCGCGCGAGGATGACGGTTCCCGGGATCGGCGCCCTTTGCCTGTCACGGCGCCGCCGGAGGCCGCCCGGGCCGCGGGCGATCCAAAGTAGCGCCGCGCGGCGGTGCCCCGGACCTCGTGCCCTTGCTTTCGTGCTCTTGCTTTCGTGCTTTTGCCCGCACCCGGCCGTCTTGCACGGCGCTTTGCCTCGCCGCAGCAAATCGGCTTCAGGATGCCAAAGCGGCGTCCCTTGAGCCGTCGTCCGTCAGGCCATCGCCTTGCGGCGGATGCGCACCAGCTTGAAGAAGCCCACCGGGAACACCGGGCTCATCTCCACCACCTCCATGTCGGGGTGGCGCGCGGCCCAGGCCCTCAGGCGGCCGGCCTTGAAGGCGATGCTCCAGCCCACCCGCTTCACCAGCGGCGCCAGCGCCTGCTCGATGTGCATGGCCGGGCCGTCGTCGGCACCGAGCTTGGAGGCGATGACGATTTCGCCGCCGGGCTTCAGCACCCGGCGCATCTCGTCGAGCGCGCCCTCCGGGTCCGGCACCAGGGTGATGACGAAGGGCACGGTCACGGCGTCGAAGGTGGCGTCGGCGAAGCCGAGGCAGCAGGCGTCCATGGCGGCCAGAAGGCCCACCTGATCGAGCCCGCGTGTCACCTTCTTCTCCACCGCCTTCTGCAGCATCTCGAACGAGAGGTCGATGCCGCTGACCTGCGCGCCCTTGGGATAATAAGGCAGCACCAGCCCGGTGCCGACGCCCACTTCCAGGATCTGCGGACCGCAGGCGGCGGCGGCACGGGCGGCCTTGCGCTGGGCGTCCGCCAGCAGCTTCACATAGACCTTGTCGTAGATCGGCGCCCACTTGGCATAAGCGCGCTTCTGGCCTTCGAGATCGTACTGGACCGCCATCCCCCACCCCTCTCACGCCGTCTGTCGACCGCCACCTGGGCCGGCACCTGGGCCGGCACCTAGGCCACCTGCGCCACCGTGCCCGCGCCGCGTTCGGCACCGACGATGGTGCCCCCGCCCAGAAGGCGGGCGGCACCCGTGCCCTGATCGTAAAGCACGCATGCCTGTCCGGGGGCAACGCCCTCTTCGCCTACCGCAAGTTCCACCACCGGAGCACCGTCCGCCCAGGCAAGGCGCCCGGGCGCGGCGGCCGGGTGGAGCGCACCTTCACGTGCACCTCCTGCCCGGCGGCGCAGGCGTCCTCGAACCGGCCGTCGCCGAGCCAGTTCACGTCGGCGATGCGCACCGTGCGCACGGCGAGCGCCGCGCGCGGCCCCACCTTGACCTGCCGCTGGGACGCATCGATCCCCACCACGTAAAGCGGCTCCGGCGTGGCGATGCCGAGGCCCTTCCGCTGGCCGATGGTGTAGTGCATGACGCCGCGGTGGCGGCCGAGGACCCGCCCGTCGAGATGCACGATGTCGCCCGCCTCGGCCGCCTCGGGCCGCAGCCGCTCCACCACCTGGGTATAGTCGCCGCCCGGCACGAAGCAGATGTCCTGGCTGTCCGGCTTGTCCGCCACCTCCAGGCCGAACTCGGCCGCCAGCGCCCGCACCTGCGGCTTGGTGAGCCCGCCGAGGGGAAAGCGCAGCCGGGCGAGCTGCGCCGCCGTGGTGGCGTAAAGGAAATAGCTTTGGTCGCGGCCCTCCTCGGCGGCGCGGAACAAGGCGCGCCGGCCGTCCGGCAGGGCGCTGCTGCGGACGTAGTGGCCGGTGGCGAGCACCGCCGCGCCCAGCTCGCCGGCGGTCGCCAGGAGGTCGCGGAACTTCACGGTGCGGTTGCAGTCGACGCAGGGAATGGGCGTCGCGCCCGAGGCGTAGCTCGCGGCGAAACGGTCGATCACCTCTTCCTTGAAGCGGCTTTCATAGTCGAGCACGTAATGGGGAATACCGAGCCGGCGCGCCACTTCGCTGGCGTCGTAGATGTCCTGCCCGGCGCAGCAGGCCCCGGCGCGGTGGATCGCCGCGCCGTGGTCGTAGAGCTGGAGCGTGACGCCCACCACAGCGTAACCGGCCCGGGCGAGGAGCGCCGCCACCACGGACGAATCCACGCCGCCCGACATGGCCACCACCACGCGCGTCGCGGCGGGGTCGCCATCAATGTCGAGGAAGGGCAGATCGATCACGGGCATGGGCCGGGCAAGAACGGGAACGCGGGCGAGCCCATCATATAGGGCGCGCCAGGGCCGGCGCAATTCTCCCCGCGGGAAGCGCTGCCGGCACCGCCCCGGCACCCGGCGCGGGACCGGCTGCCCGTTCCGCCTGCCCAGCCATTGCCGCGCTGCGGAAACTGCCGAATTGTCATCGCGCCGCAACCGTGGAAGAACTCCAGGGAAAGCACGATGACGCATAGGGGAGCCTGAGGGATGAGCGAGGCCGAGCTGCCGGAACGCGAGGGCATGGATTACGACGTGGTGGTGGTGGGCGCCGGGCCTGCCGGCCTCGCCACCGCCATCCGCCTGAAGCAGCTCGCCGCCGAGCGCGGGTCCGATGTCTCGGTGGTGGTGGTGGAGAAGGGCTCCGAGGTGGGCGCCCACATCCTCTCCGGGGCCGTGATCGATCCGGTCGGCCTCGACGCGCTTTTGCCCGGCTGGCGCACCGAGGCGGACGCGCCGGTCTCGGTCCAGGTCACCGACGACCGCTTCTATTTCCTTGGCCCGGCCGGCGGCATCCGCCTGCCCAATTTCGCCATGCCGCCGCTGATGAACAATCACGGCAATTATATCGGCTCGCTCGGCAACGTCTGCCGATTCCTCGCCCAGAAGGCCGAGGCGCTCGGCGTGGAGATTTATCCGGGCTTCGCCGCCGACGAGATCCTCTATGACGGCAACGGCGTCGTCACCGGCATCGCCACCGGCGACATGGGCGTCAGCAAGACCGGCGACATGAAGGCCGAGTTCACCCGCGGCATGGAGCTGCGCGGCCGCTACACCGTGTTCGCCGAGGGCGCGCGCGGCCACCTCACCAAGCAGCTGATCGCCAAGTTCGACCTCGACCGCGACGCCGAGCCGCCGAAGTTCGGCATCGGCCTGAAGGAGCTGTGGAAGGTCAAGCCGGAGAAGCACAAGCCCGGCCTCGTCCAGCACGCCTTCGGCTGGCCGCTCGACGGCAAGACCGGCGGCGGCGCCTTCCTCTACCACATGGAGGACGAGCAGGTGGCGGTGGGATACGTGGTGCATCTCAACTACGAGAACCCGTATCTCTCGCCGTTCGACGAGTTCCAGCGCTTCAAGACCCACCCCTTCTTCCGCGACACGTTCGAGGGCGGCAAGCGCATCGCCTATGGCGCGCGCGCCATCACCGAGGGGGGCTTCCAGAGCGTGCCGCGACTCTCCTTCCCCGGCGGCCTGCTGGTGGGCTGCGCCGCCGGCTTCGTGAACGTGCCGCGCATCAAGGGCAGCCACAATGCCGTGCTCTCCGGCATGCTGGCGGCGGAGCATCTGGTGGAGGCGCTGGAGGCCGGCCGCGGCGCCGACGAGCTGGCGAGCTACGAGGCAGCCTGGCGCGGCTCGGCGGTGGGCAAGGACCTGAAGCGGGTGCGCAACGTGAAGCCGCTGTGGTCGCGCTTCGGCACCTTCCTCGGCATCCCGCTCGGCGCGCTCGACATGTGGACCAACACGCTGTTCGGCGCCTCGCTGTTCGGCACGCTCAAGCACGGCAAGACGGACGCGGCCTCGCTCAAGCCCGCCTCGCGCTTCAAGCCCATCGCCTATCCCAAGCCCGACGGGGTGCTGACCTTCGACAAGCTGTCCTCGGTGTTCATCTCCAACACCAACCACGAGGAGGACCAGCAGGTGCATCTCGTGGTGAAGGACATGGCGCTGCAGAAGGCCTCCGAGCACGACGTGTTCGCCGGGCCGTCCAACCGCTACTGCCCGGCGGGGGTCTACGAATGGGTGGAGGAAGGGGCCGACGCCCCGCGCTTCCAGATCAACGCGCAGAACTGCGTGCACTGCAAGACCTGCGACATCAAGGACCCGAACCAGAACATCACCTGGACCGCCCCCGAGGGCGGCGGCGGTCCGAACTATCCCAACATGTGAGACCGGCGGCGCCCGCCGCCGCCGGCACGCGGGATAACGGCGCGGCGCCGATTGCGCTTGCGGCGTCCCGCAGTGCATCGTGGATGCGTCCACAATCCGGCGCCTTTGGAGGGTGATCCCGGCCCGTAAATCGTACCGTCATCCCCCGGCTTGTCCGGGGGATCCACCTCACGGCAAGATCTGCGTCTGCTTGCGGACCCGCGGAGCAAGCCGCCGGTGGATGCCCCGGACAAGCCGGGGCATGACGGCTTCAGCAATCAAAGCGGTGTGCGGCGTCCCGTTGCAACATTCAGAGCCCGGGACAGGCCGCATACCGTTCCGCGTACCCAAGGGTCCCGCCCCAGAAGGTCCTGCCGCATGCATCAGCGAACCGCCCGCCCGATCGATCCCAACTCGGACGCCGCCATCGCCGGCCGGGTCACGCCGCTGCCGATCGAGGAGGTGGCCGGCAAGCTCGCCATCCCGCCCGAGGCGCTCTACCGCTACGGGCCGCATAAGGGCAAGCTGGCGCTCGACTTCGTCGGCGCGCTCGCGAACCGGCCGCGCGGCAAGCTGATCCTCGTCACCGCCATCAGCCCGACCCCGGCGGGCGAGGGCAAGACCACCACCACCATCGGCCTCGGCGACGCGCTGGCGCGGCTCGGCAAGAAGGCCGCCATCTGCCTGCGCGAGCCTTCGCTCGGGCCGGTGTTCGGCGCCAAGGGCGGCGCAACGGGCGGCGGCCACGCCCAGATCATCCCCATGCAGGACATCAACCTGCACTTCACCGGCGACCTGCACGCCATCTCGGCCGCCCACAACCTGCTGTCGGCGCTGATCGACAACCACGTCTACTGGGGCAACGCGCTGGAGATCGACACCCGGCGCATCGCCTGGCGGCGCGTCATGGACCTCAACGACCGCGCGCTGCGGCACATCACGGTCGGCCTCGGCGGGCCGGCCAACGGATATCCGCGCGAGGACGGCTTCGACATTACGGTGGCGAGCGAGGTGATGGCCATCTTCTGCCTCGCCGAAAGCCTGTCCGACCTGGAGGCGCGCCTTTCGCGCATGGTGGTGGCGCAGACCCGCGCGCGCCGCCTCGTCCGCGCCGAGCAGCTGGAGGGCGTGGGCTCCATGGTGGCGCTGCTGCGCGACGCCTTCCAGCCCAACATCGTCCAGACAATGGAGGGCACGCCGGCGCTCGTGCATGGCGGGCCGTTCGCCAACATCGCCCATGGCTGCAACTCAGTGATCGCCACCAAGAGCGCCCTGGCGCTCGCCGACTTCGTGGTGACGGAGGCCGGCTTCGGCGCCGACCTCGGCGCCGAGAAGTTCCTCGACATCAAGTGCCGGCAGGCGGGCCTGGAGCCTTCCGCCGCGGTGGTGGTGGCGACCGTGCGGGCGCTGAAGATGCACGGCGGCGTGCCGCTCAAGGAGCTGGGCACGCCGAACCCGGAGGCGGTGGCGCTGGGCGCCGGCAACCTCAAGCGCCACGTGGAGAACCTGCGCAAGTTCGGCCTGCCGGTGGTGGTGGCGCTCAACCGCTTCACCTCGGACACCGAGGCCGAGCGCGCGGCGGTCGCCGAGGCGGTGGCGCCGCTCGGCGTCACTGTCCACGACTGCTCGCACTGGGCGGACGGCGCGCCGGCGCCGAGCGCTGGCGCGCGAGGTGGAGGCGCTCGCGGCGACGCCGCGTCTTCCGCTTCCTCTATCCCGGACACCGCGCCGCTCGCCGCCAAGATCGAGACCGTGGCGCGGGAGATCTACCGCGCGGCGCGGGTGGAGTTCGCCCCCGCCGCGCGGGCCAAGCTCGCCGAGCTCGAGGCCCAGGGCTTCGGCGCCCTGCCGGTGTGCATGGCGAAGACTCAATATTCCTTCTCCGCCGATCCCTCTTTGCGCAATGCGCCGGTGGACCATGTGCTGCCGGTGCGCGAGGTGCGCCTTTCCGCCGGGGCGGGCTTCGTGGTGGCGCTGGCGGGCGATATCATGACCATGCCGGGCCTGCCCTCGAAGCCCGCCGCCCACGACATCTTCGTCACCCCGGACGGCATCATCGCCGGCCTGAGCTGAACGACGCCGCGGCCGGCCGCACACCGGGACAGCGCTCCCCTCCCAGTCCGGGCGGTCCGGGAGGGAGGGCGCGGCACATCCGCCGCTGCGCCCCCTATAGCTCGACCTTGGCCTCGAACCCGCCGAAGATCATGCGCCGGGTGTCGAACGGCATCTGCTCCATGGAGGCCTTGATGCGCTCGTCCGCCATCACCTTCGCCAACACTGCATCGCGTTGGGCGCGGTCGGCATAGACGATCCAGGAGAACACCACCGTCTCCTCGTCCGTGGCCTGAACCGCGCGGGGGAAGGAGGTCAGCTCGCCATAGGGCACGTCCTCGCCGACGCATTCCACGAAGGCGAGTGCGCCATAGCTCTTCCAGATCTCGCCGGCGGCGCGGGCGTGATCAAGATAGGCGCCGATCTTGTCCTTCGGCACCGGAACGACGAAGCCATCCACATACGACATGCGCTTGCTCCCTTGGCGCGGCTCGTGCCGCATGCCTCAAGGACGCAGGCCCACACCCCGCCCCGACACGCTTGGCCAAAAAATCCCCACGCCGGCTTAACCCGGCTTTATGCGGCGGCGGCCGATGCTGCCGCAGGGGCGCCCGGTTCGCGCTCTCCCGGCTCCTCACTTTCCGCCCATTTGGGTGGTGCAAGACGAGGGAATGGCCCGGCGCGGCGCAGAGAGGTGTCATCGATGGCGAAAGGCGGGCGCGGCGGGGACGGGGATGCGGCACGAGCCGGTGCTGGGGGCGCGCAGGCGTCGCCGGCCCGGGCGG